>DAOOQY010000433.1:0-4592 GCA_035389025.1 Verrucomicrobiota bacterium | reverse complement strand
CCAGCGCGGTCGATGGCTGCCGCCAAGGCCTCGGCGTTGCCGGCGATGTCGCCGGACGGGCGGGTTGTGGACTGTCGGTTCGCGCCCCGCCGCAGATCACCGGCGGCCGCAGCGGTGCGGTTGTTCCCGACAAGCTGCTTGCCGCGGGGGCGCGTTGGGGAGTTACGGTCTGGCGGGCGTCCTGCGTGTGGCGGGAGACCGGCGCCCCTCCCCCGGCGGATGCGGCTGTCGGCTGCGGCCGGTAGACCGCCAATTCCCGACCATCGCGTTCGAGGCGATCGGCGCGCCGCGGGGCGTTGGCTTCACCGGTGACGTCGCGAATTTGCACTTTGCGGATTTCGCTGCGGGTGACGGAGGTGATCCGGCTCGGAGCGATGCCGTGATTGACGATCCCGTGGTTGCTCCCGTGCTTGTAATCGTTGATCACCCTGGAGTTGTGGAACACGCTGGCGATCTCATGGCGCGGCAGCCCATGGCGGTACGGATGCGGATCGCAGAAGTGCCGGTAGTGCACAAAGCTGAAGCAATCCCAGCCGAGTCCGAAGCTGAATCCCACGCTGACGCGCGAACCATGGAAGGTCAGGCCAATGCCGCTTGCCCATCCGCAGCCGGGCGGCAAGGGCGCCCATCCACAATAGGCGTCGGTGTACCGCCAGGTCACCCAGGCGGGAGCCCATGTGCAGCCGGGAACCCACACCCATCCGCATGCCGGGCTCATGTACCACGTGCCGTAGTGGAATGGAGCCCAGCCCCACGAGTAGCTCGATTGCCAATACCAGCCGCCGTCCGTGTACAGCCAGCGCCCGCCATGGCAGTACGGACGCCACAGCGGATCGACAACGGCCACGGTGGGACGCCAGCACCACCCATAGCTCGGGATTTCAACCCAGCCGCCGTACGGGGCCAGCGCTGTGTAGAAGTAGTTCTGAGTCACCTGGGTCACCGGCTGCGAATAGACGCTTTCCCCACCCTGAGGCGGAGCCGGCGCCGGCGCGGGCGCATTCTCGACATAAACAGGCGCAGCCGCTTCAGCAGCCGCAGGCTCAGGCGCAGGCGCAACCTCGGTCGGAGCCGCGGGTTGAACCGGGGCCGCCTCCGCCGGAACGGTCTGGGTCAGGGCAGCCCCGCGCAACGCGTCGCCGCGCGCCACCAGGGCGCTCAGCACCTGCTCGGAGAGCCCGATGTCCTTGAGGTAGATGATCTGGTCCGCGCTCAGTTCGAAGGGGGTGGTTGACTTGGCGATGTACTCGAGCAGAACGGAATCCCCAACTTGCGCTTGGGCCAGATCGACCACTTCAGCGACAACCGGCGGCAATGGAATCCGTTCCGACGCAACGATCGCAGTCGGCGCCTCGGCCTGGGGCGCCTCGGCCGGTGTCGAGGCCGTCGCGGGGGAGACCGCCGCGTAGCTCTGGGGCGCGGCGACCGGCGGCGGCGAATCCGGGGCGTTGTTGATGACAACCTTGGTCAGAGGCGGCCCATGGGGCGGCTCCCGTGTGCAGCCGGAGAGACAGGTGAGACCCACGGCCAAAGCCAGTGCACGGACGATTGAGCGGGAGGGGGCTTTCATAGCGATCATCATGTTGATGGTTGTTTGCCAGAAGGCCGGTGTCACCGGACGGCGCCCGACCATCCCGCGCTCAGGCGGGTGGATCGCACCGGTTCGATGGCATGGCTATCGTTCATGGACAAACGCGAATGGGTGACCTGCGCTTCCGACGGCGACTCCCTGCGTTCCCTGCCCTCGGCCGCCCTTCTCACTCCATTCGTGCCAATTGACCTTCGACGCCCCTCGCGTATTCATCTGGTCATCCATTCTGTCCGTGACGTTTCAAAGGCCAGGGACTAGAATGTGGCTCAACACTTAATCTTGAATCCAATCGCCATGATCGATCTCAAGCAGTTCGAAGTCTGGTTTGTCACCGGCAGTCAATCCTTGTACGGCCCCGCCGTGTTGCGCGAGGTCGCCGCCCACTCGCAAGAGATCGCAGCGGCCCTCAATGCGTCCGCGGTCGTGCCTGTGCGCGTGGTTTTCAAGCCGGTCCTCACCACACCCGAAGGCATCGCCGCCCTCTGTCAGGAAGCCAATACAGCCGCGGCCTGCGTCGGTGTGGTGACGTGGTGCCACACCTTTTCGCCGTCGAAGATGTGGATCAACGGGCTCAGGCTGCTGCACAAACCGGTGCTGCATCTCCACACCCAGCACAACCGCGACATCCCATGGTCGACGATCGACATGGACTTCATGAATCTCAACCAGGCCGCCCACGGCGACCGCGAGCACGGCTTCATCATGAGCCGCCTGCGCATGAATCGCAAAGTGGTCGTGGGCCACTGGCAGGAACTCTCCGTCCAACAGCGACTCGGCACATGGGCGCGGGCCGCCGCCGCCTGGCATGACGCCCAAGGCGCCCGCTTCGCCCGCTTTGGCGACAACATGCGCGAGGTCGCCGTCACCGAAGGCGACAAGGTCGCCGCTCAAATCCGCTTCGGCTACGGTGTCAATGGGTACGGCGTGGGCGACCTCGTCCGCTGCGTCCAAAGCGTGACCGACGCCGAGATCGATCGATTGACCAGGGACTACGAGCAGGCCTACGCCATGGGGTCCGATCTGCGCGCCGGCGGCGCCCGGCACGCGTCGGTCCGGGAAGCGGCCCGGATCGAGTTGGGCCTGCGCGCCTTTCTTACGGCGGGAGGTTTCAAGGGATTCACCGACACCTTCGAAGACCTGCACGGCCTGGCACAGCTTCCGGGCATCGCCGTGCAGCGGTTGATGGCCGAGGGCTACGGATTCGGAGCCGAGGGCGACTGGAAGACAGCCGCGCTGGTCCGGGCCATGAAGGTGATGGCGTCGGGCCTCCCGGGCGGCACATCGTTCATGGAAGACTACACCTACCACTTCCACCCCGCTGGAGCGAAGGTCCTCGGGGCCCACATGCTCGAAATCTGCCCTTCAATCGCCGCCGGCCAACCCTCGCTCCAAGTGCATCCGCTCGGCATCGGCGGCAAGGCGGACCCGGTCCGCCTGGTCTTCGACACGCCGGCCGGCCCCGGCCTCAATGCGTCGATCGTCGATCTGGGCAACCGTTTCCGACTCCTCGTCAACGAAGTCGACGTGGTGCCCGCGGAGGCGCCTATGCCCAAGCTGCCCGTGGCCCGCAGCGTCTGGGTCCCCCGCCCCAACCTCGAGATCGCCGCTGCATGCTGGATTCACGGCGGAGGCGCCCACCACACCGGCTTCAGCCGGGCGCTCACCCGCGAGCACCTCGAAGACTACGCCGAGATCGCCGGACTCGAGTGCGTGATGATCGGCGCCGACGCCACGGTCTACAGGGTCAAACAGGAACTTCGCTGGAACGAAATGTACTATGCCTTGAGCCAAGGCTGGAACGGATGAAACCCTGCCTTCTCGAACCGTCGTCCGGCCACACGACACCACCCCCCATTCGCTGGCGCAGACGCGGGTGACAGGGCCAAGCCGCGCCGGCACGACAAGACACGGAGTGAATCGCATGAAACACAAATCCAACGCGGCAGCGAACAAGAACGACAAGGCCGCCCGCAAAGCGCCGGCGTCTCTGATCCATCCTGTCGTGATCTACCCCTTCCGCCAGCCGGCCGACTACTCGGACCTCACCGCCTTGTACGATTTGGTCGCGCGCCTGAACGCAGATCAGGCGCGATATGCCCGTCCGGTGACTGTCCTGGACCGAAAGACCCATTTTGCCATGGAAGAGAACCAGGCCTTTCGGGAATTCAGGCAGCAGACCGTCGCCAAACACTCCGACGTGCTGGATGCCTGGTGCGTGGACACCTGCCAGATGTGGTATACCGGGCTCGGACACGCCTGGGAACACGGCCGCTCCGACGATGTCTATTGGCTGATCCCCGGCGATTTCAACTACGGCACGCCCATCGGACAGCAGGTCCTCTCCCGCCTGAATGATCTCCCCGAGATCATTCAGGAACTCGACCAGGATTTCTGCGTCGGCGAAATCGCCGCCGACCACAGCAACCCCAAGCAACTCATCGACACCTATGGCACCTTCGCCATGCTCTACAACTGGTTCCCGGCCGAGGCGCGCGAAATCCGCCAGATGACCGAGCGCCCGCGCTCGGAGTTCTTCGCCATCCGGCACGCGTTTCTGGGCGAGGTCTTGCGGGATCGTTGGTACGCCTACGAACAGACGCTCGTCATCCTGCTCAAAGCCGTCCTGGCCAAACAACGGATCAGCCGTTTCTCGGTCGACGACCTCTCCGACCTGCCGCAGGGGCGCGAGTCGCTGGCCGCCGCGATGCAGGAAGTCGAGCGGATCGAGCGCGTCCTGAGGTCGTTCTGGCGCGAGCGCAATCAACACAACCGCACCTGGTCCGTCGAGTACCGGGCTCTCGCCACGCAGTCCTCGGACATCCGACGCACCGCGTTCACTCTCCTCGACAACCTGCTGAAGTGACCGTTCATTCAGAACGACTTTGCCAATGACACACATGAGTTCCTTTGGGCCGCCGCGACATTCCGGCGCCAGGCAGACCCTCCGCGGTGTCAATTTCATCTGCAATGCGCCCCAGGCCCAGGCAGTGAGCCTGATTGG
>DAOOQY010000432.1:0-4593 GCA_035389025.1 Verrucomicrobiota bacterium | reverse complement strand
CGCGTGGGTTGCGCACGCTAATGCCCCCACCGCTGCATCAGCCCGCCGTAGGCGTCGATGCGCCGGTCGCGCAGAAATGGCCAATGCGTGCGGGTCACTTCCGCCGCCGCAAGATCGACAGTCACCAGGAGGTTGTCCTCCTTGTCCGCGCTCGCCTTGGCCAGGAGTTCGCCCGAAGTCCCCGCCACGAAGCTCTGCCCCCAGAACTCGATTCCATCACCGCCGCCGGCCTTCTCGAACCCGATGCGATTGACCGCGGCCACCGGGCAGCCGTTGGCCACCGCGTGGGCGCGTTGGATGGTCTCCCAGGCCCCGTGTTGCGTGGCGCCAAGCGCCGCCTTCTCGGACGGATGCCAGCCGATGGCCGTCGGGTAGAACAGCAACTCCGCCCCTTGCAGCGCCGTGAGCCGGGCGGCCTCGGGATACCACTGGTCCCAACAGATGAGAACGCCGATGCGGCCATAGCGCGTGGACCATGCCCGGAAACCCAGGTCGCCGGGCGTGAAATAGAACTTCTCGTAATAGAGCGGGTCGTCCGGGATGTGCATCTTGCGGTAGCGACCCAGCAGAGTGCCGTCCGCGTCGATCACAACCGCGGTGTTGTGATACAAGCCCGGGGCGCGCTTCTCGAACAGCGAGGCGACCACCACCACGCGGTGGCGCCGCGCGACTTTCTGGAAAGCCTCCGTCGAGGGACCGGGGATCGGCTCGGCCAGGGCGAAGTGGGCGTAGTCCTCGCTCTGACAGAAATAGCGCGATCGGAACAGCTCTTGCGTGCAGAGAATCTGCGCGCCGTCGCGCGCCGCCCGCGTTGCCGCCTCGACCGTGCGCCGCAGGTTCTCGTCCGGCTTCGCCGAACACGCGGTCTGCAGCAGCCCCAAAACCACCGACGCCGAGCGCCTGGAACGTTTCATGGATTCGAGTCTATTGCGTCGGACGGCAAAGTCCAAGTTCACTATCGGGCAGTCCATTCTTTGTGTTGCGATCGCGACATGGAATCTGTCCAATTGCCGCATGAGACTCGCGTTCTTGCTGGCGGCGATGGTCCCGATCTCGCCGCACGTTTCCCACGCCGCGCCGCAGTCGACTCCGATCGTTCAGAGCCTCGATGGCGACTGGCTGCTGGCCACGGATGCTCGGGATGAAGGACGCAGCCAGGAGTGGCACCGCCAGCCGCGTCCCGAAGCGGTCACGGCGAAGGTGCCCTGGATCATTCAAGACGCGTTCCCCGGGTATCACGGGATCGCCTGGTACTGGCGTTCGTTTCCCATCCCAACCAACCCGCACCCGGAGGGGCGCATCCTGCTGCGCTTCTGGGCGGTGGACTACAAGGCCGACGTGTGGGTCAACGGAATCGCCGTCGGGGGCCATGAAGGCGGCGAAACGCCATTCGTTCTGGACATCACCGACGCCGCCAGCGCGGGGGCGACAAACCCGGATCAGGTTCAGCCAGGAGCCGGTGATCGGTCCGGGCTGGTCGCCGTGCGCGTGCTCAATCCCTCGAACGAGCGCATCGACGGCATGACTCTGGCCGAGACCCCCCATCGCAACAAGGTCATCCCCTACTCCGCCGGTGCCTCCTACAACCACGGCGGCATCGTCGACTCAGTCGAACTCCTCATGGTCCCGTCCGTGCGCGTCGAGGATGTCTTTGCTCATGGGGACACGGACACGGGACGCCTCGATGTCCGGGTCAACCTCCGGAATGCCGCGGCCCAGGCCGCCAGGGCGACGCTCGAGGTGTCTGCATCGCCCGCGGCCAGCGGCGAAACCGTGGCCGCATCGACAGTCGAGCGGGACTTGAATCCGGGTGACACACCGATCGCTTTGGTCTTGCCGATCGACCGGCCCCGTCTCTGGGACCTGCACGATCCGCACCTGTACAGGGTGACTGCCCGCGTCACGACCGAAAGCTCGCGCAGCCTCCACGAGCAGTCGATCCGTTGCGGGTTCCGCGACTTCCGGTTTGCGGACGGCTCTTTCCGACTCAACGGGTGCCGCATCTACGTGCGCTGCTCCCATACCGGCAACCACTGCCCGGTCGGCCTGCAGTTGCCGCCCGATCCCGACATGCTCCGACGCGATCTGCTGAACGTGAAGGTGATGGGATTCAACATGGTTCGCTTCATCTCCGGAGTGGCGACGCGCGATCAACTCGATCTGTGCGACGAAATCGGGCTGATGGTGTACGAGGAGCCCTACGCCGCGTGGTTGCTGGCCGATTCTCCACACATGAAGGAGCGCTTCGACAGCTCCCTGGCGGAGATGATCCGCCGCGACCGCAATCATGCGTCGCTGGTCATGTGGGGCTTGCTGAACGAAACCTCGGACGGCCCGGTGTTCCGCCGCGCCGTGGCGAGCCTCCCGCTGGTGCGCTCGCTCGACCAGACCCGGCTGGTCATGCTCAACAGCGGGCGTTTCGACAATGCCACGGGGGCGAACGCCCAAGCCGGCCTCGAATTGTGGCGCCGCGACGGTCCTGACCCGAACGTGTCGCGCAACGCGACCAACCGCCCCATCGCTGCGCTGGGCATCACCTGGGCGCCAGGCCAACTGGCTCTGCATCCGGGCCCCAACGGCGAGTTCAGCGCCGTCCGTTGGATGTGCGACGAGACGGGCGAGCACGAGGTCTCCGCCGAGTTCGCCGGGATCGCCGGGGAAGCGACGACCGACGTCCATGTGCTGCGCAACGGTCGCGCGCTGCATTCGGGCTTCATCAACCTGCGAGGCAATCCCGGCACGAATGCGTTCGCCCTCAGGCTGCCTCTGGCCGCCGGAGACCGGCTGGACTTCGTGGTCGGGTTTGGCAACGGGAACTATGGCGGCGACACCACGGCCCTGGCCGCCACGATCCGGTCTCCGGATGGAAAGGTCTGGGATGCGGCGGGGCAATTCTCGCTCGAAGCGAATCCCAACGGCCCCTGGAGCTGCGGCTGGCTCAACGCCGGCGCCCGGCCGGATGCGGGCACATTCAAGGCCTATGCGCTTGCAGATCGCGCCGGGGACGACGGCATCGGCAGCCTCTCCAATCCCGGAAGCGCAGTGTGGGAAGACGTCCTGAGCGATCAGCACCCCTACCAGCGCGTGCCACACACCGCCGACATTGTGCGGCGGCTCCGCACACTCGATGGCGGATGCAACCCCGTGTTCCTGTCCGAATACGGAATCGGCAGCGCGGTCGACCTGGTGCGCGTCGTGCGCCATTATGAGCGCTGGGGCAAGGAGAAGGTCGAGGACGCCCTGTTCTACCGGGACAAGCTCGACAGGTTCCTGTCCGATTGGGACCGATGGCGCATGGCCGAGGTGTTCGGGCGGCCCGAGGATTACTTCGCGGCGAGCCTGCGGAAAATGGCGGGGCAACGGCTGCTCGGGCTCAACGCCATCCGCGCCAACACGAACGTGATCGGGTACAGCCTGACAGGCACGGTGGACCAGGGGATGAGCGGCGAGGGGCTTTTCACCACCTGGCGCGAACTCAAGCCCGGGACTGTCGACGCGCTGTTCGACGGCTGGGCCCCGTTGCGCTGGTGTCTGTTCGCCGAACCGGTCCACCTCTATCGCGGCCGCCAGGTGCGTCTCGAGGCGGTTTTGGCGAACGAAGACGCGTTGCGACCGGGCGCGTACCGGGCGCTCTACCAGGTGCGCGGACCCGACGAACGCCTGGTCTGGGAGCGCAGAGGCGAAGTCGTCATCGACCCGTCCGACCGGAAGCCGCAACCGCCCTTCGCCCTGCGGACTCTGGATGAATCGATCGTCATTGACGGGGCGCCCGGGCGATATCGGTTCGTCGCGGCCTTCGAAGGGGGCGCCGCGCCCGCCGGCGGCGAATCCGAGTTCTTCGTGGCCGACCCTCTTCCCGCGCCCCCGGCGCCGATCGAGATCACGGTCTGGGGCGAGGACCCTGCGCTCGTCCGCTGGCTCAACGATCACGGCCTGCAGACGCGTCCGTTCTCGGCGTCGTCCCAGGCGGAGCGCGAGGTGATCCTGGCCGGGCCACAACCGCCCGCGCCGGGCGGGGCTGAGGCTTTTCGGGACCTGGCCCGGCATCTTGCCCGGGGATCGGCGGCGGCGTTCCTGGCGCCCGAGGTGTTCGCGGCCCCGAGCAGGCCGTCGGCCTGGGTGCCGTTGAAAACGAAAGGAACATTGCGAGGACTCAACGCGTGGCTCTATCACAAGGATGAATGGGCCAAGACGCATCCGATCTTTGCGGGGCTGCCGACCGGGATGCTCGATTACACATACTACCGCGAGATCATCCCGGACAGTGCCTGGAGCGGCATCGAGACGCCGGCCGAGGCCGTTTGCGGCGCCAACGACGCCTCGTTCGACTACTCGTCGGGACTGATGGTGTCCGTCCATCGCCTGGGTGCGGGCCGCTTCGTGCTGAACACCCTCCGCCTCCGCGAGCATCTCGGACACCATCCGGCAGCCGACCGCCTGGTCTGGAACCTGGTTCATTTCCTGGCGGCCGGACGCGATCAGCCGCTGGCGGACCTGGCGCCGGACTTCGAGGATGAGATGCGTGCGTGCGGCCTTTTCTAGTGTGGTGTCTCACAATTGGCTGGTGTTTCGTTGTGCCCAAAACGGCCTGGA
>DAOOQY010000431.1:0-4596 GCA_035389025.1 Verrucomicrobiota bacterium | reverse complement strand
CGCCGCATGGATTGGTGGCGCGTCCGGTCGATCTGCCGCCCCCGAGCAGCGAGGAGCGGGAACGCGACTCGAGGATCAAGGCCAAGCCGGTCGGATACCAGGCCGCGTTTGTCTATGCGCCTCTGGCAATTCCTCCCGGCCAGGCGCTCGAGCGCCGGCTGGAGGTCTTCGCCGGGCCGAAGGAGTACAACACCCTGGCGAAGCTGGGTCGCAACGTCGATCTGGTCATGGGCTTTGGCGGGTTCTTCGGGTGGTTCGCCAAGCTGCTGCTCACGTCGATGAACGGCCTTCACAGTCTGGGGTTGTCCTACGGCGCGACGATCATCGCCATCACCGTCATCATCAAGATTCTCTTCTGGCCGTTGACGCAGGCGAGCACCCGGTCGATGAAGCGCATGCAGGCCCTGCAGCCGCAGATGAAGGCGCTCCAGGAGAAACACAAGTCCGATCCCAAGAAGATGAATCAGAAGCTGATGGAGTTCATGAAGGAGAACAAGGTGAGCCCGCTGGGGGGCTGCCTGCCGCTCATGCTTCAGATTCCGGTGTTTTTCGGCTTCTTCCAGATGCTGCGCAGCGCGATCGAGTTGCGCGGGGCGCGCTTTCTTTGGGCGTGCGACCTGTCGCAGCCGGACACGGTGGCATTGGCGTTCGGCTTTCCCATCAACCCGCTGCCGCTGATCATGGGGGCGACCCAGATTTGGCAGATGCGGCTGACGCCGCCCTCGCCGGGTGTGGACCCGGTCCAGCAGAAGATGATGCAGTACATGCCGCTCATCTTCGTGTTCATGCTGTACAACTTCTCCGCCGGGTTGGCGCTTTACTGGACCGTCCAGAACCTGCTAAGCATCTTGCAGATGAAACTGACCAAGACCATGACGCCCGCGCAGTCCGCGGCGCCGCCCAAACCGCCGGCCCGGCCGGCCAAGGCCAAGTGACCCGGATACGCTTTGCGGTCCATGGTTGGTTTCGACACGCTTGCTGAACACTCGACCCTCGCCACATTTTATGCCTGCCAATGCCAAAGCGCTCACCGAGGAGTTTCTTCGTCTCCTGGGGTTTCCATGCACCGTTGAATCGAGCCAACTCGACGACGGAATGCTCGTTGACATCCAATGCGACGACGCCGGGCGGTTGATTGGGCGCCAGGGCCAGACCCTGAGCGAGATGCAGTATCTGATCAACCGGATGATCTTCCAGCAGGACAAGGAGCATCCCAAGATCACTCTGGATGTCGGCGGGTATCGGTCCCAGGCGCGCGAGGCGCTGGTCCAGAAGGCGATGGAAGCCGCCGAGAAGGTCCGGCGCTGGGGCGACATCGTCGAACTCGAGCCGATGAATGCGTTCGACCGGCGCATTGTCCACAACGCGCTCAAGGACGATCCGGGCGTCGAGACGCACAGCGTCGAGGTGGACGGCACCACCAAGAAGGCCATTCTCCTGCGGCCCAAACATTAGCGAGGCGTCAGTTGCCGGGTGTCATGGCCAAGCCTCAGAGCAAGGGAACTGAGGACACGCCTCGTCGGTCCGAGCCGCCGACTTCGATCAAGCGGCCAAAGGAGTCGCGTTCGGGGTGTGAACGCCTCGACGCCGCCCTGGTGCGGCGCAACCTCAGCCCGAGCCGCGACAAGGCCAAGCGCATGGTTCTGGCGGGCCAGGTGCGGGTGGATGGCCAGGTGGCCCGAAAGCCCAGCGAGCCGGTCCGCGACTCGGCGCTCATCGCCATCGATGCCCCCGAGAAATACGTGAGCCGCGGGGGATTGAAGCTCGAGCATGCGCTCGAGTCGTTTGGCATCGACGCGCGCGGCGCCACCGCCCTCGATGTCGGGGCTTCCACGGGCGGGTTCACCGATTGTCTCCTCCAGCACGGCGCCGCGCGGGTCTTCGCCGTCGATGTCGGGCGCGGCCAACTGGCCTGGAAGCTGCGTCAGGACGCCCGTGTGCACGCCATCGAGGGCCTGAATGCGCGCCATCTTGCGGCGGGTTGTTTTCCGGCGCCGTTCGCCCCGGTGGACATCGCGGTGATTGACTGTTCCTTCATTTCGTTGCGGCTGGTCCTCCCGCCCACGGCGGCGCTCGTGCGCCCCGGGGGCCGCCTTGTGGCTCTCGTGAAGCCGCAGTTCGAGGCCGGTCGGACCGAGGCGAGCCGGGGCGGGGGGGTCATCACCGATCCCGCGGTGCATCGGCGTGTCCTCGGCGAGCTCGAAGCCTTCGTCGGCGGCTTCGGCGGTTTGCGCTGGCGTGCGGTGACGGAGTCGCCCATTCTGGGGCCGGCGGGCAACAAGGAATTCTTGGCGTTGATTGAAAAGACTACCTGATTCGATTCGCCGGGTGGGCCTGGTCGGGAATCCGGAGAAAGTTGCCACCCGCAGCGTGGCGCGCAAGGCGAGGGCGCTGATTGCCGCCGCCGGCCGGGACGTGCTCGTGGACGCGGGCACGGCCGAGTTTGTCGGGCTTTCCGACGCGCGTTTCGAGTCGGTCAGGGCACTGGCCAGGGAGTGCGATCTGCTGATTGTGTTGGGAGGGGACGGCACGATTCTCCATGTGGCCCGGCAGGCCGCCGGCTCCGGCACGCCGATCCTGGGGGTCAACCTGGGCCGTCTGGGCTTTCTCACCGCCAGTTCGGCCGCCAACCTGGGCCGCACCCTCGATGCGGTGTGGTCGGGACAGTGCCACGTCGAGTCGCGTCCCCTGATCGAGGCCGCGGGGCGGGGGCGCCACGGGCCGATCCACGAGGTGGCGCTCAACGACTTTGTCGTCAGCCACGGCATGGTCCCGCGCCTGATCGAACTCGAAGTGAAGGTCGACCGTGAAGTGCTGACCAGCTACCGAGGCGATGGCTTGATTGTCAGTTCGCCGACCGGCTCGACGGCGTACTCGCTCGCCGCAGGCGGCGCCGTGGTGAGTCCCCAGGCCGATGTGTTCGCCCTCACGCCCATCTGCCCGCACACACTCTCGAATCGGTCGGTCATCGTGAGCCTGAGTTCGACCATCGAGGTGCGCCTGCTGAGCGAACGGGTGGACACGTTCCTGGCCGCTGACGGCCAGACCCGCGCCGAACTGCGGGCCGGCGATTGGCTCAAGGTGCGGCGCAGCCGGAACACGGCGCATTTGGTGCGCTTGCCGGGGAGCTCTTTTTTTGGGACACTGCGCCAGAAACTGAATTGGAGCGGGTCCAGCGTCTGAGGAGAGCAGCCGGCGATCAGGCCCGGCCTTGCCCGGGTTCGAGAGCCGCGCGGCCGGTCTCCCTCCGCAAGCCGCAATGACATGGTACGTCTGGTTGACATCGCGAGGCAGGCCGGCGTGTCCGTAATGACGGTCTCCCGCGTAATGCGGGACACGCCGGACATTTCCGCGGCCACCAGGGCGCGTGTGCGCGCCCTGGCGGAGCAGATGGGTTATGTGCCCAATGCCATGGCCCAGAGTTTGCGCACCCGCAGCACGCGGCTGATCGCCTTTGTCGTCCCAAACGTTGCCGATCCGGTGGCCACCCGCATCCTGCTGGCCCTGAGCGAGCGGACGCACGATCTTGGACGCGACTTGCTCGTGAGCCAGTCGCTCAATCGGCTCGACCGGGAGGAGATTTGCATCCGTCGCGCGCTCGCCCGCCGTATCGAGGGCTTCTTCCTTCAGCCGGTCTATCGGCTCGATCCCTCCGCCCCCGCGTACGACGAGGTGCGGCGGCACGGCGCGAAGGTGGTTGTCCTGGGGCCCAAACCGCCCTCATGCGAGCCGTTTGTCAACGTCCAGGCCGACGAGGCGCTGGCGGCCAGCGAGGCCACTTCCCATTTGATCGAGTTGGGCCATCGCCGCATCGCATTCCTGTCCGGCCCGCCCACGTCGCCTACCGCTCAGAACCGCTTCGAGGGCTATCGTCGCGCCCTGCGCAAGGCCGGGCTCGAGGTCGATGACGGTCTTATCTTTCATGCCGGCGAAACGATGGAAGACGGGATGAAGGCGGCCGCGCAAATGCTCGGCGAGAGCGCCGCCGCCACGGCCGTTCAGGGGGTCAACGACCAGGTCGCCATGGGAGCCGCCACGGTGTTCTTCGACCGCGGGCTGCGAATCCCGCAGGATTTTTCGGTCGTCGGCTGCGGCAACATCCCGTTCAGCGAGTGCTTTCGCGTGCCGCTCACGACGGTGCGGCAGCCCAAATACCAACTCGGTTTGGCCGCCGCGGGCATGATGCAGGCGCTGCTTCGCGGCGAATCGGTCAGTTCCCGGCTGTTGCCCGGCACGCTGGTCGTCCGCGCCAGCACCGGACCTCCGCGAGATGGTTAGCCTGCGAACGACACGAATCCAAGGCAACAGCGAGCCAGGGAATCCCCACACCGATTCAGGGCGGAACACGGATTCCCGAAGGGGACAAAACCGGCTCTCCCCCAGTCAATCTGTGTTCCGACCCGAATCTGTGTGGAGCCCCTCACCGATTCGGTGCACGACGCAGGGCGACCAAGCCAAAGAACCCCCACACCGATTCAGGGCGGAACACCGATTCCCGAAGGGGACAAAACCGGCTCTCCCCCAGTCAATCTGCGTTCCGGCCCGAATCTGTGTGGAGCCCCTCACCGATTCGGTGCACGACGCAGGGCGACCAAG
>DAOOQY010000430.1:0-4597 GCA_035389025.1 Verrucomicrobiota bacterium | reverse complement strand
TTACTTAGACAACCACGACGGCGCTGCTCCCATGACCAGCGCGGGAGATCTCATTGGGTTGACGCGCATGCGCGATGCGGGACGAGTGAGGGTAACTGTATAGTGCATCCTGGTGATTCCTCGGTGAATCCAAAAGGAGGCGCTCTCCCCATTGCCGCACGGGCCGAATCCGCTACAATTCCACCCGATGACGGTCGAGCAAGTGATTGGATTCGTCTTGGCGCTGCTATTGATGGGAGCCGGGCTGGTCGGGTGCGTCGTGCCCGGGCTGCCGGGAACTCCGCTGGTTTTGGGGGCGGCGGTTCTGCATCGAATCTACTTTGGCGCATCGAGCGTGGGGAACGCAGCGCTGGCGCTCCTGGTGGGTCTTGCACTGCTTGCGCTGCTGCTCGATTACCTGGCCAGCGTGCTCGGCGCGCGCGCGCTTGGGGCCACCTGGCGCGGCATGGTCGGAGCCATCGCGGGTCTGGCGTGCGGGCTCCTGGTCGGCCCCGTCGGCGTCGTGATCGGACCGTTCCTGGGGGCAACAGGCCTTGAGATGCTGTCCGGACGCGACATCAAACAAGCGAGTCGGGCCGGCTTGGGGGCCTTTCTGGGCCTGCTGGTGGGCGGCATGGGCAAGATCGCCTGCTGCGTCGCAATGATCGGGCTCTTCACCTTCAGCGTGGTCGCGGGCGCAATGCCGTGACGGGGAGCGCCGGTCAGCAACTCGGCGAAGTGCTCGACCCTGGGTTCGTGAGGGTCAGTCCGCCTATGCGAACGCCAACGATGCCCGTTGCCGGCGACCGCAGCACTGACGCTTGACGCGCTATTTGCCTCTGATCACAAAGATGTCGGTCGCCGGATCGATCGCGAAGGTGGTGCCTTCAGCAGAGTAGTCTCTCCTCAATTCCAGCCAAAGACCTTCGGACAGAAGTGTCACGAGGGTCTTGGCACCCTGCTGCCCACCTTCATCAAGACCATAGTCGAACTGAATCCCACCGTACTCGGTGAACACAAAGCGGGGGTGAAGCTCCTCTCCGACTTCTCTCGCGTGCCAGAGAAAGACCTTCAGAACCATTCCGTTCGGCACCCGCGTCGCCAGTCTGCGCTCGAAATCACGCCTCAGGCTCGTTCCCGACGTCTCCGGAGCTCGTCGTCCGAGACAAGACGCCGCACTGACAACTCAAATGGCGTGTGCAAGCGGCTCGAGTCTGACAGCCACCAGTTGACTCTTTCGCTAACACCGGGCTCATCTCTGAGCCTCTCCCATGCGAGCCCCCCTCCCGCAGCCCAGTTAGTATCCCTGGTCGGGTTGACCATGAAGTGACGTGCAGGAAAGCAGCGCAGCGGTCCGAGATACGTGAGCCGCTCAAGTTCGCTCGTGGACGCACGCGTCAGGAACGTTAGTACAACTGTGAGTAGTTGCGGTGCGAGGAGGTCGAACGCCATCAGCGAGGCCACACCCGTTGCTGCGCCAAACTGACTGCGAACGCTCTTCAGGATGTCCGAGTGTGCCTCGTCGGGTGACAGAACCGCAGCTCCCGGAAGCCAGCCCTGCCCGCCGAAAGAGAAGTGCTGGACGCACCGGGCGAGTGCGGCGGCTGTTCCAGCCAAGTCCGCCTTCAGCAGCTCTGAGTTGGCAGTCCTGGACCTAATCGGAGTTCAGCGAACATCAAGTGATTCGGCTCGGTCTGCCTGCGTTGCACCCGCTCGAGACGCCACTGCGCCTGGCCTGGAGCCGCCGTCAGGCTGCAATCCGTCCATTCATGGCCGGCCTGGCCCGGATGCTGGCGTCAGGGGTGGCAGGTGAAACGCCGCGGGCAGTCAGTACTCGCGGTCAGTACTGTTGAGTCGCCTCGAACTCCTCGACGGGCCGCTGGAATTGATCGGCGAGAACCTCGGTCTTGAACCGCGCGTCGCGGGCCTGGGTGGCTTTGGCCACGACGCGCCACGAGGCCACGGCCTTCGGTTCGAGCGCGGCCAACGGTTGCATCGTCACCGTCTGGCCTTGGGCCTGAGCCGGCGTGACACCGGACGCTTGGACGAACTCCTGCCCCTCGGCGAGAGTGCAGACGACCTTGAGTTGCGTGAGGGTGGCCGATCCCTGATTGGTCACCTGGATGTCATACGTGACGGAATTGCCCACCAGGATGGGGTCTTCGAGATCGATCACCTCGACGAGGATCGCCGGGATGCCGCTGATGCGGGTGGCGCATTGCGTCTGCACAGGCTGGGCGCATCCGCCCCGCGCGGACGCGCTGAAGGAAAGCGAACCGGGTTGGGCCAGCGTGAATGTCGCACAGGCCTTGCGCGACGCTTGCGGGGCCAGATTCCCAATCTCCCAGACGACCCGGTCAGCCGTCTGCACTCCGCCTTCGGTCGCGCCGCCGAACGTGGCGCCCTGGGGAATGAGCAATTCCAGGGTGGCCGTTGGTTCCGGGGCGTTGCCGGTGTTGGTGAGAGTCAAACAGACCTCGGCGGGGCGACCGGCGAACACTTCGCGCTGGGCGTCGCAGACCAGTCCGAGGGCCGGCGCGCCGACCGTCGCCACGGCCTGGGCTTCGAGGTTGCCGCCGTCGAAGGATGTGACTTGGACCGTGTTGGTGTAGGAGCCCGGAGCCGCCGCCACGACCTTGAACCGATAGTCCCTGCCCTCCGACGGATCGAGGCTGGCGATCTCCCAGGCCAGCGGAGTCTGTTCCTCGACCGGTTTCAGACCGGGCGGGAGCGTGTCGGCCACGCGAATTCGGAGAATCTCGCGCTTCCCCGTGTTGCGCACGACGATGCGGGTCTCGAACGGGGCGCAGACGGTGGCCTCGGTGAAGGTTTTGACCACCTCGAGGCCTGGATGCAACTCGCGTTCGAGGCGCTCGACCCAGAAATTGCTGCACGCCTTGGGAGTGACAACGCGGTAGCGCTGATCGTTCGAAATGAACTTGAACTCGTAGGCCTCGAACGGCTTCTTCCCGGCCCACAGAACGTCCTTGAGAAGCACGGGCTGGCCCTTCTTGCGCGTGGACATGGCGGCGAGGCGAGTGCCGGGCGGGATGCGCAGTTCGCGGATGTCGGCTGTGGCGGCGGCGCTGCGAAGGTCCTCCTGATTCCCCTGCCAGTCCGATTGGGCGAGAATCGCGCCGATGTCGGCCTGCAACTGCGGGTTCTGAAACAAGGCGCGGAGATCCTCGGGCGTCTTCAGCGGCGGGGCGAATCGCGTATTGGGGTTGCCCAGGTGCGTGGCCCGGTGCTGCTGCGCGTGGCTGGGAGCGCAGACCCACCCGACGACGAAAAGGACCAGGCCCAGGGTCAGAAGCGGCTTGAGTTTCATGGCAGCCACAAAGCCTAGGTGAGACCGCGCCCGAACACAAGACACAAGACCCTGGGACAAATTCGCTGGGCCGATTGGGCCTCTGTTGGTACGGTCGGCCCGCATGACTCTTGGTCGCATTCTGTTCGCCGCATCGGTTGGGTCCGCCTGGCTGGCTTTGGCCGCCGCCGAGCCTTGGCCCCAGTTCCGGGGACCGCGCGGCGACGGCACATCGACGTCCGCCGGGCTGCCGATCGAGTGGAGCGAAGAGCGAAACGTCCGATGGAAGACGCCGATTCACGGACGCGCGTGGTCATCGCCAGTGGTTTGGGGCGGGCAAGTCTGGGTGAGCACGGCGACCGAGGAAGGCGATCGGTTGTCTGCGGTCTGTCTCGATCTCGATTCGGGACGGATCATCCACGACTTGAAGCTGTTCGATGTCGACGCTCCGCAATTCGCGCACCGGTTCAACACATACGCCTCGCCGACGCCTGTAATCGAGGAGGGGCGGGTGTACATCACGTTCGGTTCGCCGGGAACCGCGTGCCTGGACACCGCGACCGGTCGAGTGCTGTGGGAGCGCCGTGATTTTGTGTGCAATCATTTCCGCGGCGCCGGATCCTCGCCCATTCTCGACGGCGACCTCTTGATCATGAACTTCGACGGCAGCGATCACCAGTTCGTCGTCGCGTTGGACAAGCGGACCGGCCAGACCGCATGGCGACGCGAGCGCTCGATTGACTTTCGGGACCTTGACTCGACGGGCAAACCCGAACTCGAAGGCGACCTGCGCAAGGCTTTCGGCACCTGTCACGCGGCGGTTCTCGACGGACGCGCGACTCTGCTCAGCCAGGGCGCGAAGGCCTTGTATGCGTACGATCCGGCAAACGGGCACGAACTGTGGCGCGTCGAGGAGCGGACGAGCCACTCCGCCAGCACACGGCCCGTGGCGGGCCACGGACTGGTCTTTGTCGCCACGGGCTGGTCGACCGGACAGGTCCTGGCGATCCGCCCCGGCAAGCCGGGCGAGGTCCTCGATGCGAATGCGGACGCCGACCCCGGGATGGCTTTGCAGGTGCTCTGGAGAGCCAAGAGAAACGTGCCCAAGAAGCCATCCCTCCTGCTGCTCGACGACCTGCTCTATGGGATCGACGACAGCGGTGTCGCCACCTGTTGGGAAGCGCTGACCGGAAAGGCCATTTGGAACGAGCGCGTGGGCGGCAATTACTCCGCGTCCGTGTTGGGCGCCGAGAGGCGCATCTACTGCTTCAGCGAGGAGGGCAAGACCACGGTGCTCGAAGCGGGACGCAC
>DAOOQY010000429.1:0-4608 GCA_035389025.1 Verrucomicrobiota bacterium | reverse complement strand
CTACGACAACTGCCCGCACCTGGATGATGTTCTGCAGCGGCTCGGCCCGGACGGACTTCGAGAGATCCTCGACAGGCACAAACTCAAGCTCTACGCCTTCTCGACCTACGTCGGCGGTTACGCCAAGTACGCCGAACTGTTGGGCAAGGCCGGCGGCGGCGTCGCCATTCAAGGGAGCGCGGGTCCCTGCAAACCTGAGGAACTGACGACACGCATGCGATCCTTCCTCGAGAGCCTCAAGCCGTTGGTTGAACTCGCCGAGAAGCACAACTCGTATCTTGCCATCGAGAACCACGGCGAGGCCCTGCTCGATGGGCTCGATTCCTTCAAGGCCTTTGTCGACTTGAACCGCTCCTCGCGGCTCGGCATCGCCCTGGCCCCTTATCACCTTCAGGCCCGGAATGCGTCGGTCGAGGAGGCGATCCGTATTTGTGGGTCGCAGTTGTTGTTTTTCTATGCCTGGCAGAAGGCAGACGGCTTGGGCCAATTGCCCGGTCATGGGCCCGCGGATTTCAAGCCGTGGCTGGGGGCTTTGGCAGAACAGAAGTACCGCTGGTACGTGAATCCGTTCATGCACGGCCACGTCCAACCCGAAATCATGGATGCCGCCTTGGTCAAATCGCGCGATTATCTGCGCGGATTGGCCCGGGCGGTGTGAGATGGAACAACCCGCAGAACCGATGACAATGAACCGTATCCACCGTCGCAGTTTCCTCCAACGCACTGGCGCCGCCGCGATTGGCGCAACCGCCCTGGGCCTGCCGCAAATCCTGCCGGCGCGTGTCCTGGGCGCAAGCTACACTCAGCCGAGCGCCAAGGACCGCCTCAACATCGCCCACATCGGCGTCGGAGGCATGGGCGGCGGCCACTTGGGTTACATGCTCGCCCGGCAGTCGCGCGGCGACGTCAATGTGGTGGCCGTGTGTGACGTGGATGAGAACCGCCTGGCTTCGGCGGTGAAGAGCACCGGCGGCAAGGCGACTCCGTACCGGGATTACCGCTACGTTCTCGAACGGAAGGACGTCGACGCCGTCGTGATCGCCACGCCGGACCATTGGCACGCCTGCCAGACGGTTCATGCCTGCGAAACGGGCAAGCACGTTTATGTCGAGAAGCCCGCATGTTGCACCATCGAGGAGGGCAAGGCCATGGTCCGCGCCGCTCGAGGCAACGGAATCTGCGTGCAGGTCGGTTCCCAAGGCCGGTCGCAGCGCGAGGCCTTTCTCGCGCACCAGTACATCGCCAACGGCATGATCGGGAAGGTCCACACCGTCAAGTGCTGGCACTACGCCACGCCCTCCGACGACAACCCGGTGCCCGACAGCGAGCCGCCCGCCGAGCTCGATTGGGACCTCTGGCTTGGCCCCCTTCCGTGGCGTCCTTACAACCAGCGCTATCTGCACGGTGTGTTCCGTTGGCTGCTCGAGTCCGGCGGCGGTCAAATCCGCGACCGCGGGGCGCACGTCATGAGCAACGCCCTGCATTTCATGAACGCCGATCGCACCGGCCCGGTCTCGATCGAAACCAAGGGCCGCATCCCGACGCGCGGGCTCTGGGACAGCGCGATCGACATGGAGGTGACCTACCAGTTCAAGGACCCGGACTGGACGCTTGTATGGGCGCAGCCGGGCGAGATGGTGCCTTACTTCGACCGCGACCGCGTCAAGCGGGAGGGCATTCGCGAAGGCTACGGCGCGGTGTATTACGGCGACAAAGACAAGCTTGTTGTCTGGGTGGGCGACGGCCAGGTCTATACCGAGAAGAAGGCCGTCGAGTTTCAGAAGCCGGCCGGCGGCGTCGATGTCCCCAAGAGCCCCCGATTCGATCACCACGAGGACTGGTTCGAGGGCATCAAGACCGGACGCAAGACCATCATGAACATCGAGGGAGGCGTCGCGACGGCTTTCCTGTGCGTGCTCGGCAACCTGTCCCTTATCGTCGGACGCAAGCTCGCCTGGGATCCGATGCGACAGGAAATCGTCGGAGACGAAGCCGCCCGACGCCTGATGAGCCGTCCGCAACGTTTCCCGTATGCGCTCTGACCGCCTGTTTCCCGCTCTCTGAATCAATCACTCACACCATGAAGACAGAAACCACTCTCACCGCTGCCGCCGCTGTTCTGGCCGGCGCCGCCTCCGCCGCAGCCGCCGATGCCGCGGCCGTCAACGACCTGATTGCAAAGATCAAGAGCGCCGATGATGCCGTTCGGGGCCCCGCATGGCAGGGCGCCGGCCCGGCGGGCGCGCCTGCCGTGGCGCCCCTGGCCGACGTCATGTCCGATCCCCACTTCGAGATCGCCCGATCGGCCAAGCGCGCCATCGAGAAGATCGCGCGCCATGCCGGCCGCCCCGGGGCGAATCCGGAGCGCAAGGCTGTCGAGGCCGAGTTGATCAAGCTTCTGAGCCATTCCAACGCCAACGTGCGCCGGCACGCGGTCTGGATGCTGTCCGAAATTGGCGATGCCGCCGCGGTTGGCCCCATGGCCGCGCTCTTGGCCGACGCCGAGGTGCGCGAGGATGCGCGGTGCGCTCTGACGCGTGTTCCCGGCAGCCAGGCGACCGCTGCCCTGCGGGGGGCGATGGACGGTGCGCCGGAGGAGTTCAAGTATGCTTTGGCGGAGTCGTTGCGCGCGCGCGGCGAGACGGTTGCCGGTTTCCCCAGCAAGAAGCTCGTCCCCGTCAAACAGACCAGTGTCAAAGCGGAGGCGTAGCCTCGTTATTTCGCAGCGCCGAGTCTGACATCTGAGCTCTGGCAAAACCGCGCTCAGAAAGGGAATCAGGAGCATTCTGTCGGTCCTGAGAGCAGTCTGCCAGGGGAGCAGCGTGCTGTATTCCTCCGTCTCTCGAGCCTGGCGCGCCGCTGCGCTTTGGGGCGCAGGCAGGGCACGCGGCCTCGTGTGCTCTGTTCGCGCACACGAAGGCGTTGGAGTGGGGACGGCCTCGTCCCCGGCGATGAGAGTTGCAGACCCTGTTCGGCGGGCGACGAGGGCGTCGCCCCTCCGGCAATCTCCATCCGTTGTCGGCCCGGTGCCCTCACCGGGCGACAGAATACCAACAACTATCAGATGCACCGGGCGGTCATGGGACCTCTGTTGCGCGGTTGACAAAGACGCCTGCGCCCGATTGCATTCGCGGCATTGACGACACGATCCAAAACGGCATGGGTGACCGGCGCGGCCGGGTTCATTGGCAGTCACTTGGTGGACCGGCTTCTCGATCGCGGGTGGGGGGTCCTCGGCATGGACAACCTGCGGCTCGGTCGAACGTCGAACCTGCACAAGGCCTTCCAGCACGCCCAATTCAGCTTCATTGAAGCCGACGTCAACGACTACGAGACCAATCTGCGGCGTCTCCGGGATTTCCACGCGCGCCGGCCCATTGACATGGTCTGGCATCTGGCCGCCAACTCGGACATCCGCGCGGGCGCGCTCGATCCGCAGGTCGATTTCGAGCATACGTTTCTCACCACCTTCACCGTCCTAAAGCTGATGCGCGCACTCGCCGTGCGCCGACTTGCGTTTTCTTCGAGTTCGGCCATTTACGGCATGCGGCCGGGTCTTCTGGACGAGGACACCGGGCCATGCTTCCCCGTCTCGAACTACGGCGCGATGAAGCTGGCGTCGGAAGGGACGGTTTCAGCCGGCCTCGAAACACATCTCGAACGGGCATGGATTCTTCGGTTTCCCAACGTCGTCGGGAGCCGGGGCACGCACGGGGTGATTTTCGATCTGCTTCAGAAACTGCGGGCCGACCCGTCCGTTCTCGAGGTTCTGGGCGATGGGCGGCAGGAGAAACCGTATTTGCACGTGTCCGAGTTGGTCGACGCGATGCTGTTCATCGTCGACCGGGCGTGCGAGAGGCTCAACTGCTACAACATCGGGACCGACGGCACAGCCAGCATCGTGTCGCGGATTGCCGAGACCGTGGTCCGCGCGGCGGCTCCCGGCGCGACCATCCGGTACACGGGCGGCGCGCAGGGTTGGCCGGGCGATGTCCCGCGGTTTCAGTACTCGATCGAACGGCTGCGTCGACTCGGCTGGGCGCCCGCCCTGACGTCGGACCAGGCGATCGAGCGGGCTGTCGGGGAATTGCTGGCCGAGCGATGCGAACAAGGTTGACCGGTTGACGCGAGGCACCCCGTTCGATACGGTCGCGGCACGCATGAGGCCCCGGTCCGACATCATCAGTGCGATGCTGCCCGGCTCAGCCCGGGTATTTCATAAGAGATATGCGAGCTAGACAGGCATGGATCGTCCTCGGGTCGCTGCTCCTTCTTGTGGTGTCCGGTTCTTCATCCGGGGCGGAGAGCGACTTTCTGCCCGGGGTGCGGCGTGTTGTGGTTCTGGGGGATAGCATCACCTACGGCGGAGGTTATGTTGCCGGACTGGAAGCCTACGCCCTCACCCGCCACCCCGACCGCCAAATCGAGTGGCTCAACCTCGGTCTGCCGAGCGAGACGGTCTCGGGGCTTTCCGAGCCCGGTCATGCTGACGGGCAATTCCCCCGGCCTGACTTGCACGAACGCCTCGATCGCGTGCTGGCCCAGACGAAGCCGGACCTGGTCCTGGCCTGCTACGGCATGAACGACGGCATCTATTACCCGTTTGGC
>DAOOQY010000428.1:0-4608 GCA_035389025.1 Verrucomicrobiota bacterium | reverse complement strand
CCGGCATCGTAAAGCTCAGACGCACCACACCCTGCGCGTCGGCCACAAGGTGCGGATAAAAGAACGCAGTTTCACTGAGGTTCCGCCGCGCCGACACGAGGTTCAGGTCCGCCGCGGCTGGGCCCGGCCCCCCGACGGCTGCGCCACCCGCCGCCTCGGCCCCGTCGTTCGGAGCCTCCTTGAGGCCGTAGCGCATCAGCATCGTCATCTCGGGCGCCGCGGCGCCTGGCGCCGACATGGGCTCGGCTGGAAGTGCCGCGGTCAGGCCCAGCGATTCAACCGCGCCATCGGCCACCACGCCCCGACGTGTGGACAGACCGCTTGCCCTCATGAGCATCGCCCTCCCGGGGAATCCCCAGCCGGTCTGGATCAGGTCCGGTGGAAAGGCGCGGTAGCCCTCGAGCACCGTCTCGAGTGACACCGGCCAGTCCTGGCGAAACACGCCCAGGCCGCGCGCCTGATTCCCGAACACGGCCTGACGCCCCGTCCACTCTTGGCGAAACACCGAAAACCGGTTCGGCCAGTGCAACGGAAGGAACGCGTCGAGCGAACGGTCGTAGAGCGTCGCCACCAGTTCCGGCAGCCGCTTCGAGTTCGACGCATTGTTCACACCCGCCGCCTCCGCCGACGGCGCCGCGGGCTTGATGACGAGGCTCCACGTCTCCTTCTTCCCCGGCTCGAGTTTCGATGTGAAATGCTCCCATTCAAGCGTCAGGTTCTTGTTGCTCCACGGCACGTCGATCTGCCGGGTTTCGAGATACGCCCGGTTCTCGCGCACCTGGGTGACGCGCAGCGTGACGCCGCCGCGCATGGCCTCGTCGATCGGCTGGCGGATCAGCGCCTGCGTCTCGTCCGGCGCGGTCCAGTACTTGCGCAGCGTCCGCCCCCGAGACTCGATTTCGACATACGCGCGTCCTTCGCCGTACCCCGTGCCCCAGAGCGCCGTGAACTCGGACCCGGGCTCGACGGTCCAATCCGCCGCCTGCAAGAAGCTGGGCACCTTGATCGGGAACGCCTTGTCCGCGGGACGGACGACGGTCAAGGGCAGGCGCCCCGTGACCTTCTTGCCATACCGATCCTGCGTCTCGAGCACGGCGCGGTACGCCCCGGCGGGCAGCTTGACTTTCGCCGACGCTTCGCCCTTGGCATCAGTCGTAAAACCCTGCTCCCACACCGCGGCGCCCATGTCCCAGCGGTTCGGATCCGACGCGTCGGCGCCCGGACCGCCCGCAACGGCGCCATCGTCCCAGTCTTCGTCACCGTCCCACTGTTTGAACACGGAGGGCCGGCTGACGCGCTCCGGGGCCTTGAGGGCATGGACTCTGAGGATTCCCTCGGCCTGCTGCGGTTCGCCATCGAGGGTGGTGGCGCGCACCCGCAGTTCGACCGGTTGCTCGTCGGTGAGCCAATCGTCGGCCAGCAACTGCGCTTCGAGCGCGGTGTAGCCGAGCCGGACGGCGCGATCGTCCGAGCGGGTCTCGCCCGCTGAATCCGTCACGTCGGCATGCACGCTGAAGATGAAGGTCGGATCGTCCTCGACCGGCACGGCGGGGTCGGGCCGCGCGACGAACCCGACTGTGAACGCTCCGTCCGCCCCCGTGCGCAGGGCGCCGTGGGCGATCTCCTGGCTCACACCGGGCCGGAAGGCCCCGCGCCGCCATCCGTACCAGCCCCACCACCACGGCATCCGCACCTCGCGCACGACGCGGTATTTGACTTCGGCATTGTCCACCGCCGCCCCCGTGTAGCTCATGGCGTGGCCGGCGACCTCGAGTGTGTCGCCCAGTTTGGCGCCTGCCTTGGGCGCATCGAGTGTCACTTGGAACTTCGGACGCTTGTACTCCTCGATGTTGACCCAGCCAGCCCCCGGCGGCCCCTCGATCGCGCGCAATTCCATCCGGCCCGTCAACCGATCGCGCGGCGCGGTGAAACTGCCGCTGAACGATCCGTAGTCGTTGGCGCGATGCTGCTGACGGGCGATCTCCTTGCGATTGCCGTCGCGGAACACGACGGTCAGCGTCCGGCCTGCCAAAGTCTCGTAGGTGTCCTTCTCCTGATCGACCCGCAGGCAAATGCCCTTGTACTGCACCGTCTGGCCCGGCCGGTAAAGAGCGCGATCGGTGAAGAAGAGCGTTTGCTCGAACGGACGCCGCTGCGGGGTGCGGCCCCAGCTCGAGAATTGGTCGGCGGTGGCGATCGCTTGTCCGTTCGCAGTGGCCTTGAGCACGTAGTTCTGCCGCTGCTCGCCCAACGCCAGGGCGAACCGCCCGTCCTGATCCGTGGTCAGGGCCGGGACCGGGACGCGCTGGCCCTGGCGATCAAGATACCACGCCTGGAGCTGGGCGCCGCGGATCGGCTCGCCGGATTCGGCTTCGAGTACGAATCCATCGAGTTCGCCGCCGTCCTGGCGCAGGACGAGCGCGAGGTCGCTGACCCAGATGTCCGTCATCGCAAGCTGGTTGTCCTTCTCCGCGAAATCGGGCCTGTGACTGGCGATGAGAAAGTAGAAACCCGGCTTCAGTTCGTCAGGCACCGTCACCTCGACCCGGTGCTCGAGGAAGTCGGTTGTCGGCGGCAGAGGACGGGACCAAGTGCAGGCCGCAGGGCGCGCCAGGATCGCGGCGCGCTCGTCATCGCGCAGGTTCTCGGGCCGGCTCCGGCGCCGGTCGAGGTGGTCGTCCCAGTTCGAGGACACGAGGCGGAAATGCACCTGGTCCACATTCCGATAGCACACCTCGATCCCAGGCCAGGGCCGGTTCCAGACCCGCTCGGTTCGAATCGAGGCCGACTTCGACTCGATTTCGGAGACGAGGTTCGCGGCGAGCTTTCCCCCCGCGCTCTGCGGGTGAATCTGCCGGGCCCGCAGCGCAAGCTGCCTGGCCTGGACCAGGTCGTTCTGCTCGCGCAGCGCCTGGGCCCACTGCCACAGGGCCATCGAGGCCAGCGTATGATCCCCGTGGGTCTCGGCGAGTTGTTTCATCGCGGCTTGGAACCGCGCCGCTTTCCCCTCACCGACGGCGGTGTTCTTGGCCCAGACCAATCGCGCCAGGTCCAGATCGAGAAAGGCAGTCTGATCCGCGTCGCCGGCGTGGAACCGCATGAGAGTCTGGTAGAGCCGGATAGCCTTGATCAGGGGGGACACGGGCTCCTGTGCCGCACCGCTCCCGGCAGTCGAATCCCAATTCAAGAACGCATTCACCGGCCCGAGGGCCGGGCTGTCGGCGGCAACCTCGAATGCGTCCTGCGGGAGCGCGCCCGCCTGTTCGCCCGACGTGTAGAAGGAGAGCGCCTCGTTCGCGATGAAATCATACAGGGTCGGCCGATAAACGTCCGGGAGCGCTCCGCGCGGCAGCAAGTCGTCGTAGGCGCTGATCCGGATCGTGCGAAGCTCCGTCTCGGCGCTCAGGGCGATCGTGAACCGGCGGTCGATCTCGGCAAAAAGGCGGGGCAAATCCCACGTCTCGAAATCCTCGCCGGGGGCCTCGGCCGTCGCGGTGCGCTGCATGAAACGCCAGCGGTTCTCGCGAAAGTACTGCCAGTACCAATGCGCCAGGATCGTCTGCAGGACCGGCTTGATCTCAGGCGGTGCGGACTCGATCTCGGCGTCCAGCCGCCGAATCTTCTCCCCCGGTTTGCTCGCCTGCGCCTCCCCATCGAGCGCAATGCGCCGGACGATGGCTTTGACTGCCTCCGCCCAGGCACGGTCGGCGAGCGCGCCCTGGATGATCGGGGTCAATTCCTTGACGGCGGTCTGGGGCAGGCCCTTTTCGATCGCTTCATCCACGCGTTTCCACTCGGCGTCACGCGACGCGGCATGGAGGCTGGGATTCATAAGCAACACGACGAGCAGGACAAGGGCATGGCATTTCATGACTCAGGTTCTTCGAGACAGTGCACCCGACAAGCCCGGAGGGCAACCACCCGATTAGACGGCGAGAAACGTCGGATGCTCCCGGAGAACCCCGTTGCTCCTCGCCCGGATCAGTCACAGACTCCGCTCGCACCCTGATCCGGGCTCGATCCTGCGGTGCCCCGGTGGCCGCTCAGGCAGCCGTCACCTGCGCTTCAATGGCGGGCTCCACACTTGCAGGTGACGGCGGTTTGAGGACCATGAACCAGACACGCTCAACGCTCAACGCTCAACCGGCTGAATGCGTGGATGTCTTCGGATTGGACAATGCGGATGCGCCGCGCGCAGACTCGCTGCGGCAGGTCATCCGCGGGCCTGACCCGAGCCTGGCGCTGCTCGATGAACGCCGGCGCCGGGCGGCTGTGGGCAAGGTTGATGGAACTCGATTTGGCAATGACAACGCCTCGAGACCGAGGCAGCTACCGGGGGCGCCTGGCGCCGTCGCCGACTGGCTACCTCCACTTGGGACACGCCCGGACTTTCTGGATCGCGCAGCGGCGGGCTCAGGCGCGCGGCGGCGAGTTGGTGTTGCGCAATGAAGACCTGGACCGGAGCCGGTGCCGCGCGGCCTATGTGTCAGCGATGTTCGAGGACCTGCTCTGGTTCGGCTTGAGATGGAACGAGGGGCCGAACTGCGGCGGGCCGTATGGACCGTATGCGCAGAGCCAGAGGCTGACCATATATCGCGACGCCTTGGA
>DAOOQY010000427.1:0-4614 GCA_035389025.1 Verrucomicrobiota bacterium | reverse complement strand
TCCGCGGCACGATGGCTATGCTACCACAAAGCCGACAGGATTCACAGCCCCCTAAAGGCGAGGTGCCGGAGTGCAGCAACTGGTCTGCGGCCTAATCGCTGGCCAGGTTCTGCTGCGGCTCTCCGCCAAGCCCCGACGGTCAACTGGACCGGCCCACAATTCCGGCCTGGATCACTGGTCCACGAAGATCTTCGCGTTCGCCGCTTTGACCCGGCGATCGACCATTGCCGGCGTCAGCTCTGGCTGCTTCCAGTCCACGCCGGCAAGTGCCTTGCGCGTACCCTCCGAAAGCGGCAGACGCCAATCCTCCACAAACGCGGGCGCGAGATCACGCTGCGCGGCCAGGCTCGCTGCCAGATACCAGTTCCAACACTGCTGCCAGGCCCCCGCGCGCGTCCCTTCGGGCGCCTCGGGACATTCCCGCAAGAAACGGCAGAAGCGGCGCAACCAGGGGTTCCCTCCTTGCTCGCGCCACAACCGCAGCATCGCCGAAGCGTATGTAACCGGCTGATCGGACGGCTGGATCGGTTCCCCGGCCGCGTTCTTCAGCCGCGGTTCCTTCTCGCTCAAGCCGTCGGCATTGGTGAACGTCCGCAGGAAAGGCAGACCCGCTCGCTTCACCTGGGCCTGGGCATCCTCGATGATCTCCCGGGTGCGACGATCCTCGTCGTGACACCCCAGCGTGTCCATGCACACGTAGCGCATGAACACGGCAAAACCCGTGGTGAAACACGAATGCCGGTCGCCGAATGTGTAGAAGTTGCGGCCCATTTCGTAGAACACGTAGTGGGGGATGGCCTCGGGGTCCCGTTGCAGCGCCGGGTAGTTCCAGTCGTAGAACATCGCCAACTCGATGCCCGAAGCACCGATGAAGCCGCACCCCGCACCGCAGGTGTAGTCGGCATCCGGCACGGCGGCGATCGTCGCCTTGCCGTCGAGTTGCTTGAGCGGTTCCGGGCGGCGCCCGGTCAAGTCGGTGTAGAGCGCCCAACCTCCGTCCAAGGCCCGGACCCAATGGGCCATGAGCCGTCCATCGTACACGCCGTTCGTGGTGAGAAAGACCACGTTCGACCCCGCCCACGGAAGGAGCATCGTGGTCTGGCCTTTGGCCTTCCAGGTTTCTGGTTGGAAAGCCAGTGGTGCGTAATCCACCGGGGCGCCTGGCTTCAGTGGAGCCAGTTCGGAAGCGAACACCCTCCCCCCGGGAACCCTCCCCGGAGCAAACAAGCACCCTATCAGGACGACGCAGGAGAGAGGCAGGTATTGCGGCCACATGACGCCGGGAAGCTGCCGGATTCCCGCCCGGTAGGCAAACCTTCTCATTGGTCTTCTCCCTGGTGTGGCAGCAGATCCAGACTGCCCGGTGTCGCCATCGGCGAGGCCGCCAACCCTCATCACCAGCCAAAAGCGCACAGCAGGATCACGACGATTACGGACACCACGAGCAGAGTGCCCGCGACAGTCAGGACCCGCCGTCGCTGCGCCGCCAGGAATGCCCTGGCCGCCTGCTCGTTCATGTAGTAGCGGTCCTCTCCGACGCCGACGAACACACCACGGGACACCATTTGTTCGAAGATCCACGACCGGCGCATCCCGACTTTCGAGAAAGGGATGGCCTGGTCCGACGAGAGCGCGCCCTCTTCCGCGAATCGGCGGACGAGTCGTTTGCGACGGCGGATGATCACGGCGGCAGCGCTCATTGCCTGACTTCACGATTCTCTGGCTTCACGGGATCGAGCAGCACGATCAGCAGTGTCGCCAGGGGTCCCAGGAACAGAGACACGAGCCACCAGGCCAAACCGCTGCGGCCTTTGCCTTGGGCCAGGCCGGCATTGATCAGGGCCAACGTGAACCAGCCCACGGCATATTGGGTCGGCATCGAGTTCATCTGGATTGCGGCGAGTGTCATCGCGGATGTCGTGCGTTTCGATCCGGATCAAGGCGTGACCGCATCACCCCATCCAGAAGCCTTTCCGGTGGGAAATCCCCAGCACCTTCCGGCAGTCGGTGCAGTAGTACACGAACCGTACGCCCAGAGCGGATTCCACCCGCCGCGCTGCCAACTCTTGGATCTCCTTCCCGCAGTGTGGGCAGAGCGGCGCGCTCGGAAAGTCTTCGCGGATTCGGATTCTCGTGTTTGTCACGCCCGAGTGTCGCGTTGCACGGATCAGTAATCCACTACAACGCAAGGGGATGGTTGGAACCATCGGCCCTGGGCACACGGAGTGACACCATGACCACAGAAGCGGGACCGTGACCACCGGCGAGAGTTCATTCTCACTGCACGACCTCGACCGTCGAGGTTGGGCCGTATACCCCAAAACGGTTTACCGTCCGAACCTCCATACGGTTCAGCCCCGGGCGAACGTTCCAGAGCAGATTCGCGTCGGTCACGCCCCAGGGACCGCCCGCGAACCGAACTTCATACGCCTGGAAGTTCGGTGTCATGGTCTGGAGCTTCACCGCGAGCTTGCCCTGCTCGGAAGCCAATTGAACCCCGGCTTGGTTGATCGGGAAGTACGGATCCACCGCCGGGTTGGCCGGCACCGTTCGTGTGTGCCAGCGGGTTCCCTCGCAAAGCTGGTCCTGCACGATGAACATCCGGCCATAATCCAGGCCCGCGTCCATCAAGTCCGTGTTCGGGATGTAACCAATGAACCCGTACTTATCGAGTTCATCGATCGGGACCGTCAAATCGCCAAACCCCTCGAACCGTCCCAGGAAGATCGGCAGGTCGGACTTGCGATACAGCGTCCGCTCTTTCCCCACCACGAACACGAGGTCGCGACCTCCGCGCTGGAACCACTCCTGCCGGATTTCATAAGCGTTCAACGGCAGGCCGCCCTTCTCCAGGTACATGTTGGCGGTGGGGTCCATCATGATCCACTTGCGGTACTGGTTGGACCAGATCTCCGTGGTGGAGTGTTCGCTCGATCCCCCGCCCGGCGGGTCCCGATGCCGGCGCAAGGCCAGTTCCCGGTCAATCCAACCCAGGCTGGCGGCGGCGGACACGAACACATGCGCGTACTGGCTGCAGAAGAACGCGTGCCCTTGGTCAATGGCCTGCAGAATCTCCAACGCCCCTCTCGCTTCCACGGACGGACGGCCGAACTTCTTGAAGCGATGATGGACCCAATCGAGCAGCCGGACTTGGCGGTCAAACTCGTCCCGGCCCGCGGCCACGACCGCGTCGAGCTGATACTGCTGGCGCAATTCTCGGAGCTTGGGATTCTCGGCGGAGTCGAACTTGAATCGGCGCGTGTACTCGCTCTCGACGTAGGGGAGCGCATCCACCCGCTTCACGGTCACTGAATGCCCGTCCAAGGCGATCGTGGTTCCTTCCGCAGCCGTTGATCCTGTGGGGCCTGGGGAGGTGGGCTTTGGGCGTTGGGAGCGGTTCTCAAGGAAGTCCACGTGCACGGCGCCACCGGCGCCGTTCCATGGGCGCGGTCCCCACGGCTTCGAGACGATGTCTATATCACCGTCACCATCCACATCACCGACTTGGAGTTCGTGCCCGCCCAGTCGGGTGTCCAGGATGATCCGTTCGGCGAACTGGTAGCCGCCGAGATTCTCCCACACGATCCAACGCGGGTTCTCGCGTCCGGGCGGCAACAACTCCTCCTGTTCGTTGACGACGATGTCGGGGCGCCCGTCCCCGTTGAGATCGGCCACGCCCAGAGCGTGCAGCGAACCGTAGGTGAAGCTCTGGGGCAATTCCGTCTTGGCCCACCGGCCGCCCTTTCCGTCGGCGTTCTTCAGCACGGCGACCTTCGAGTCCACGATGTCGGCGTCGGCGATGATGATTTCCGCTCGGCCGTCGCCATCAAGGTCTGCCACCGCCGTGCGTACGCAGACGCCAAACGGGCCTTTCCGGCCCATGGGAATATTCTGATGCGCCACCCAGTTTTGTCCTCGGCCACCCTGGTTCTCGAACCAGGTGTCGGCGCGCATGACATCCAGGTCGCCGTCGCCGTCCAGGTCCGCTGCGCCGTTGGGTGTGATCGCACCATGAACCGCCGGGCCAATGCGATGCCGCGCCCACGTCTGCCGTGGATCGGCTGGGATGGAGAACCAGCAGAGCGAATTGAGTTGCGTGCGTTCGTCGCCCATCAGGACGACGTCAGGCTTGTTGTCCCCATCCATGTCCGCGACGAGCACGTCGTGCGCCCCGGCAGCGTTCTCGTCGAAAACGACACGCTCGAAGGTCTGCCCGGTCTGGCCGGGATTCCGGTACCACACCCCACTGCACACTAGGTCCGGCCAACCGTCCCGGTCCACGTCCAGAGCCGCCAGGCCCACATCCGACAGGTAATCGGTGCCCACCTCATGCCGCACCCAGCGATCGGCTGCCTGGAACTCGTACCAATACAGCCGAGACGGTCTGGATGGGCGTCCACCCAACACGAAGTCCAAGTCGCCGTCCCGGTCCAGGTCGACCAACGCGGTGAGACCGTAGTCGCCGACCGATGTGTTACTCACCGGCAGGGTACGATCGATGAAGTGGTGGCGGAATTGCAGATCGGCGCCGGTTGTCAGTGCGGCCGCCCATGCCGTCAAGAGAAGAAACGCCGATTGGGAGAGGACTCGGCTGCGCATGAAGCGAGTTCTACT
>DAOOQY010000426.1:0-4619 GCA_035389025.1 Verrucomicrobiota bacterium | reverse complement strand
ACGACGCGCACGGTCTGTTGGCCGCCGCATTTCACCGTGGCCGCGAGCGGGATTTGCGTCGATCTGCGTCGTTCGTAGCGGTAGGGGTCGGCGGGCATAGGGATGCCGGCAAGCAGGCGCTCGAGGGCTGGCGGCGCCACGGGCGGCGCGGGTTCCAGGCGCGCGGCGTCCGATGCGGCCAGCGTGAGGGCCGGGACCTGTGCGATGAGGTCCGTGCAGACCGGGATTTCGCGCGGCGAGTCCTCGGTGAGCGAGACACGGATGGTGTCGCCAATGCCGTCGCAGAGCAGTGAGCCGATGCCGATGGCGCTCTTGATGCGACCGTCTTCGCCATCGCCCGCTTCCGTGACCCCGAGGTGAATGGGGTAATTCCAGTCCGGACCCAGCGCGGCCAGGCGCGCGACGAGCAGCCGATGGCATCCGATGACCACCTTGGGATTGGACGCCTTCAACGAGATCAGGAAGTTGTGGAAGCCGTGGCGACGCGCGATGCCGGCGAACTCGATGGCGCTTTCCACCATCCCGAGCGGACTGTCGCCGAACCGGTTCATGATTCGGTCGCTGAGCGAGCCGTGGTTGACGCCCAGGCGGATGGCGCGTCCGAGCTGCCGGCAGAGGAGGACCAGCGGAGCGAATCGCTCATCGAGGCGGGCGAGTTCGGCGGCGTACTGCTCCCCGGTGTATTCCTTGACGGCGAACTTTTTCGAGTCGGCGTAGTTGCCCGGGTTGATGCGGATTTTCTCGACCCAGCGCGCGGCTTCGAGGGCGGCGTCGGGCTTGAAATGGATGTCAGCGACCAGGGGCACCCGGCAGCCCCGGGCGCGCAATGCGGCCGCGATGTGTTCGAGGTTGGCGGCTGCGGACACCGTCGGCGCCGTGATGCGCACCAGTTGAGCGCCCGCAGCCACCAGTTCGAGTGTCTGCCGGACGCACTCCGCCGTGTCCATCGTGTCGCACGTGATCATCGACTGCTTGACCACGGGACGTCCGCCGCCGATGACCACGCCGTTTCGAGCCGGGTCGCCGACGGTCACCTCGCGGCTCGGCCTTCGGCGGTAGAGGAAAGGGGAATCACAAAAGTGCGAGTGCATTCGAAAGTGTCTCCCGCCGCATCCGCGCGCGCAGTCGTCGCGTTCCCGTCCGCATGCCGGCACAGCCGGGCGCTCGGGAAGGGGCCCTCTGACCAGGGCGGCTCATGGGCGCCTTATTGTTCCGGAGCCGGGCCGGGCGTGGGCGCCGGCGCCGGCGTCGGCGTCCCGGCCGCCGCGGGTTCGACCGACTCGACCACCTGGGCGCCTCGCTGGAGCAGGGCCTTGAAGAGAGGCAATCGGCGGACATCGAAGAAGGTGATGTAGAGCATGAACGAGATCAGCAGGATCGCGAACCCGGTGTAGGTGTACTCGACAAACCGGATGCTGATCGGGCGGCGCCGCAGCTTCTCGAGGATGGCCATGATGATATGGCCGCCGTCGAGCACCGGAATCGGCAGCAGGTTGAGAATCGCCAGGCTGACGTTGAGCAGGACCAGGAAGTTCAAGGCGCGGCGATAGTCGGTGTTCGCCTCGATCGCCATGCTGGCCAGGATGCCGACCGGTCCGCTCAGATCGCTGGCTTTCACGCCTGTCTCCTTCGAGTGGATCAAGGCCGCGAGGGTCGAGACCGTGCGATCCCAGACCGAGTAGATCTGGGCCCACGGGGTCGGCCCCGGTTTCATGACCGTATAGACGCCGCCGGCGAACACGATGCCCATCCGCCCGCGCTTGGTTTGCGGGTCGTAGCGGGGCGTGACTTCGAGGGTCACCCGCTCCCCGGCTCGCTCGACCACCACCGCGCTGGCTTTGCCTTCGTTCTTGCTGACCAACTCGATCAGATGCTCCTGGCTCACGACGGGAACCCCCCCGAACGAAACAAACCGATCGCCCTTCATCAGGCCCGCCTTCTCGGCCGGCATGCCGGACTCGACGGCGCCGACCACCGGATGCTCCCGAGGATCGAGATTAAGCCATTTGAGGCCGATGCTCGGGTTGAACTTGGCGGTGAGCTCGAACGCAAGCCGTTGTCCGGCTCGATCGACAACCGCGCTGAAGGTGTTGGTGCGGGCCAGGGCGACCGCCATGTTAATCTCTTCCCAGGACGCAACAGGCTTGCCCTCGAACTCGACAATCCGGTCGCCCTCGCGGATCCCCATCTTCGCCTCGGGCGAATCGGGCTCGAGCCGCCCGATGACGGAGGGATTCACCAGAACGGGAAGACCGACGAAGTAAATGACCGTGGCGATCAGGAACGCGAACACCAGGTTCATGCAGGGGCCGGCGAGCGAGACCAGGATCTTCGAGCCGGCTGGGGCGGGCGGCACCGGGGTGCCGGGAGAGGAACCGCCCCCTTCCAGGGCCTCCGAGGTGAACATCTGGGGGAGCTTAACGAACCCGCCGGCCGGAATCCACCGAATCGAGTACTCGATGCCGTCCTTGACGCGGCTCCAGATCTTGGGTCCGAACCCGATTGCGAACGCCTCGACCCGCATGCGCCGCCGGAGCGCGACCCAGAAGTGCCCGAGCTCATGCACGAAAATCGACGCGCCGAACATGAGCACGACAGACAGGGCCACCAAGGCGAACTTGATCACTGTTTCCATGTGTGAATCGCTGGACCGACCAACAAGTGTCGAATGCTACCTTTCAAACGGCGCGGATGCAACTGTCGAGAGGGGGGGTGCAGCGGTTCTCATTTTGGCCACGAGCCGCCTGAAGGCGGTACACCGAACACCGCGCCGAAGCGTCGGACGTGGTTGGGTGTCCCGGCTTCAGCCGGTTCTCGCCGGAGGCCCAGGCCAAAATGAGAACTGCTGGGGGGGGGTGGTTTGAGGCGGAGCCTCGCTAATCGGTGCTCAGGCTATCAAGGCTATCAAGATAGCTTTGCAGCAGGAGCGCCGCGGCGGTCTGATCGACCTTCTCCCTGCGCTGCCGCCCGCGGACGTTGGCCTGGGTGAGGAATCGGTTGGCTTGGACTGAGGTCAGGCGCTCGTCCCAGGTGCGGATGGGGATGGCGACGGCGTCGCCCACCGCATCGGCGAACTCGCGCACAGTCGAGGCGGCCGGGCCGTAACTCCCGTCCATGTTCCGGGGCATGCCGATGAGAATCGACTCGACGTCGTACTGTCGGATCAACTCCCCGAGCCGTGCGAGAACATCCGGGAAAGGACTGGCTGGGATGTACTCGAGAGGCTGGGCGATCACCTTGAGTTCGTCGCTGACGGCCACGCCGATTCGTTTGCTGCCGTGGTCAAGGGCCAGGATGCGCATAAGAGGGTCAGTTCAAGCCCCGCAACGCGCGGGCGGCGGCCTCAACCGTCCGCTCGATGTCCGCCGGCGTGTGCGCGGTGCAAAGGAAGCCCGCCTCGAATTGCGAAGGGGCAAGGCTTATCCCCCCATCGAGCATTCGGTGAAAGTATCGGGCGAAGCGGTCGCGGTCGCTCTTCATGGCATCGGCCAGATCATGCACCGGGAGGTCGGTGAAATAACAGCAGAACATCGAGCCGCACCGGAGGAACTGGACCGGGACGCCCGCGGCGCGGGCCGCGTCCCGCATCCCCTCTTCGAGTTGAGCGCCCAGTTTTTCGAGTGTGTTGTAGGTTTCGGGACCGAGCATTTCGAGCGCGGCGATGCCCGCCGCCATGGCCAGCGGATTCCCGCTGAGCGTGCCGGCCTGGTAAACCGGGCCCAAGGGCGCCAGGCAGTCCATGATCTCCTTGCGTCCGCCGAACGCGCCCACGGGGAGTCCGCCTCCGATAATCTTCCCGAAGCACGTAAGGTCCGGCTGGACGCGGAACCGCTCCTGAGCGCCGCCGCGGGCCAGCCGGAAGCCGGTCATGACCTCGTCGAAGATCAGGACCGCGCCTTCCTCCCGTGTGATCTCGCGCAGGAAGGTGAGGAAACCGGGCTTGGGCAGGTAGAGGCCGGCGTTGCCGGGCACCGGTTCGAGGATCACGGCGGCGATGTCGTTCGAGTTGGCCAGGAACGCCGCCTTCACCGCCTCGATGTCATTGAACCGGACGACCACCGTGTGCTGCGTGAACGCGGCCGGGACACCGGCGCTGTCCGGATGCCCGAACGTCAGAGCCCCCGAGCCGGCGTTGACCAGCAGGGAATCGACGTGTCCGTGGTAACACCCCTCGAACTTGATGACCTTGTTGCGCTTCGTATGCCCGCGCGCCACCCGGATGGCCGCCATGCAGGCCTCGGTGCCCGAGTTGCACATCCGCACCTTCTCGACGCTCGGGACCGCCTCGCGAATCAGCGACGCCATCTTCACTTCGAGCGGATTCGGTATGCCGAAGCTGGTTCCGCGCTCCGCCGCAGTTCGGATCGCCTCGATGATCCGCGGGTGCGCGTGGCCGTGAATCGCGGGGCCCCAGGTGCCGATGTAATCGATGTACTCGTTGCCGTCCACATCCCAGACCCGGCATCCGCGGGCCCGGTCGACGAAGAACGGCCTGCCGCCCACCGCCCGAAACGCCCGGACAGGCGAGTTGACGCCGCCGGGGATGCGTTCGAGCGCCTCGGCGAACAGGGCATCCGACTTCTTGCGCGCAAGACCACCCATACATCAATCCTCCATTT
>DAOOQY010000425.1:0-4629 GCA_035389025.1 Verrucomicrobiota bacterium | reverse complement strand
ATCAGATGTTTTTGGTGCTGTGTTGTATATGACATATACAATACTGTACCAAAAAATCCAGCAAAATATGCTTTCCCTGAAATCACCCAACCAATTCGTCATCCACCCAAGTCCCGCGCAAAAGTCCCAGACGCGATTCTCATAGCCCAGTCTTTCGAGAAACGCCACCACTGTCCGAATGACAAATCGCAGATCATCGGGACGGAATCTGCTGCTGACACAGGCCACCCCTCCGTGCGTTTTACGTCCACCTCACTCTGCGAGATCGTCGCAACTGCTGTTCGGTTTTCGAGTCAGCATTTTCCTCTGTCGCGGGTCCGTTGCGGCCAACAGCGGCTGGTCGCACAAGCGACGCGGTGCCGTGCCCCAAGAGTCACTGTGATCCGAGAGGCGGATTCGCTGTTTTTAAAGCAGGTTGTCTTGCGGGCGGTGAGTCTGCTACGCTCGCCCCATGAACACCGCAACCAGGCAGTCCCACGGCCCGCTCTTTGTGTTGCCATGAAGACCTTCACCCGATCCACAGCCCGCATCGCAGCCGCTCTGTTGGCATCCGCCCTCATCGCCGTGCCATCGTCCCTTCGCGCTGCCGACCCGCCGATCCGCGTCCTGCTGCTCAGCGGCCAGAACAACCACGATTGGAAAACGACCACCCCCAAACTCAAGGCCATCCTCACTGATGGCGGACATTTCGCGGTGGACGTGACCGAGCGGCCCGAGCAATGCACCGCCGAGACCCTGGCGCAATACGACCTGGTTGTGAGCGATTGGAACGCCTGGGGTGAGGCCAAAGTCAGAGAGTGGCCCCCCGCCATGCGGGCGGCCTTCCTCGAATTCGTCCGCAGCGGCAAAGGCTACGTCTCGATCCACGCCGGCAGTTCCTCGTTCTACGATTGGCCCGAGTACCACCAGATCGGCGGGTTGTTCTGGAATCTCGACGTGACCAGCCACGGCCCGCCGCACGAGTTCGCGGTCGAGTTTGCCCGCGATCACCCTGTCACCCGCGGCCTCGAACCCTTTAGAACCAAGGATGAACTCTGGATCAAGCCCGGCATCCATCCCGATGCCACAGTCCTCGCCACCGGCGATCGTCAACCGCTCGCCGTATCGACCGCTCTGGGCCAGGGACGCGGTTTCGCCCTGCTGCTCGGCCATGCCGCGGAGTACATGGACACCCCCGGTTTTCAGACGCTCCTGCGCCGCGGCGCCCGTTGGGCCGCCACGGGCAAGTGACGGCCGCCGCCACCACCCCCGGCGCGCTCGTTGCATTCGGACGGCTGACCCGATCAGCCAACCGCATCAATCCGGCGTCAGCCGGATGCGGAAGGCCTTGTCGCGATCGCAGACCAGTCTGCCTTCGCGGACTTCGAGTTCGGCCGCCTGGATGGCAGTATGACGATTCGAGAGGGGCGAGACGCCGTTTCGGTCGGGGGCGTTCTCGGTGTAGGGATGTGTGAAGTAGATGATGTAAGCGCGCTCGCCGCACACGACAACATCGGCGTGTTTGCCGATCGTGCCGTCGCTGTTGCGGCTCCCAGGCTGGTCCAGAATCTTGCCCTGGTAAGCCCAGCCGTCCAAATCGTCCGAACGGTACACGTCCAGGCCGCTGTTGGGGTCCTTGATCAGCCAGTAACACCCCCCGAAGTGGAAGGCCTTGGGCCCCTCGCCGTAAAGCTTCGAAACGCCCGGATCCTTGACCGGCTCCCACTCGTCGAGGTCGCGGCTTTCCACGGCGCAGGTCTTCGAGTCGTGTCCCTCGTCCTTGTACCACATGCGCCAGGCGCCGTCCGGCCGTCGAATCAGGGTGGGATCAATGCAGTAGTCCGAAGCCACCGGGACCCGACGCTCGAACGTCCAGTGCCACAGGTCGGCGGAACTGTAATGCAGAATGTGCCGTTGCCCGCCCCAGTTCCGGTGGGTGCTGGCTGCGCCCGGCACGTAGCTGACAAACAGGTGGTACCGGCCCGCATCGTCGCGGATCACGTCCGGCGCCCAGAACGAATACTCGGCATCCGCAGCCTCGAGCGTCAGCGTTCCCCGGTAGGCCCATGTCATCCCCGCGTCGCGCGACTCCGCCACACCGATCTCCGTGCCATGACACCACTCGACGCCCGGCAGATCGAGCTTGGCCCGGCGCTGCGTGTAGAGCATCCACCAGGCTTGCCGAAGCGGATTCCACACCAGGACCGGATCCGCCGCCCCGTCATACACGGGATCGAGATACAACGGCGCGGGCGTCACCTCGGCGCTCCGTTCAGCCTGCGCGATGGACGCCCCGATCCGATCGAGATTGACGCCCATGGACTCGAATTGCGCGGCGGCATTGAGAAAGTGCGCCGTGATCCAGAAGACCGTCCATCCTTCGCTGTAGCCGCCCCGCATCCGGAAGACATCCGTCAAATCGCCGGACTGGCCGAAATTGGTCTGTTGAATCTGTTCGCCCTGGCTGCCCTGGGCGTCAATGAGCTGGCCGCAACTGCGGAACATCACCGCCGCCAACCGTTTCAAATCCTCCCGCCCGAGATACTCGCCCATCCGCCAAATCTCGGGCGTGAACAGAACCGCATAGACGTCCAAATGCTGGTTCTGCGCCGACACGATCGTCCAGCCGCGAGTCTTGAGCGCGTGGTCGCGCAGGCGCCCGGCTGGCAGGTCGATGTCCCACAACACCGTGTAGGTCAGGGCCACGTCCAGGGCGTGGGCCGCCCAGTCGAGATAGCGCGGCTCGCGCGTGAGTTCATATACAGCCAGGAAGGCCTGGAACCCCGCCAGCGCGCCTTCCTTGTCTTCGCACCGGGCGTCCAACGTCCCGCCCCAGTACGGTTCCCGCATCTCGATATGGCGTTGGGCATAGTGCCGCGCCGCCTTGACCGCCGCCCGCTGGAAGTCGGCGTTGCCAAACAGCACCGAGGCCTTGCAGAGCGGCGAGACATAAAACGCCTCCGCCGTCGACACCGGACGCCAATCGTCCCGCAGAATGCGGTCGGCATGCAGCGCGCAGGCCCGGCGCAGGAACGATTCCCAGGAACCCGTTTGCGGCGCCCCGCCTTCCGCTTTCAGGCTGCTACGGGACGAGGGTGCGGGGGACGAGCCGTCCACCCGCCGGCCTTCATCGGAGGCCCCGCCGCTCTTGCCCGACTCGCGGGCGGCAAGAATCGCCCGAGCGAAGTTCTCCATCGCCTGGCCTTGGGAGACGTTGTCCTGTTCCGACCAGGTCCCCGATTCGGCGGTGTACTTCAGCAGAAAGCCGTGCTCGTTGAAGGGCGCAGTGGCCAGAAGGTCCATGGCGCGGGAAGCCCGATTCACAGCAGCCGGATCGCCCAGCCTGGGCGCCAGCCAAAGCAGCGCGCCGCCCAGCGCCCCCGCCTGCCCGCACCAGCCCATCACATAATGCGTCCCCTCGACGCCGTCCGGGTACATTTCGAACCCCGGATCGTCCGCCCGATCCCGAAATCGTGAAACCGCGAAGCGGTACTTGTCCCGGACGATCTGGTCGAATGTCGGCAGGCCCTCGAGACTGAATGGCGGATGCAGCCGCAGGGCGGTCCGCAACGGTTGGCGGAAACCCGAACCCCGCGCCACCGACGGACAGACATCGATGAAGAACGTCTTCTCGATCACCCCGCCCGGCGGCAACGTGAGCCAGGCATCCGGATAGGGCAGGAACTTCTGCTGAAGCGCCTTGACCACGCTCGGTTGGCCGTTGGCGGCGCACGGCCCGGAGAGCAACGTCAATTCCGTGCACGCCTCCCGGGCAATCACACCCAGCGACCACCATTGGTCGGCATGATGTCCTCCGCCAACCCGCGAAGGCACGGTGTGCAGGGCTGCGCTGCGGAACAAGTCCGACGCCGCCCACTCGACACACGCAAATGGCGCGCCATACCGATGTTCCTCGAACAGCGACATGTCGCCCGGAACACCCGCGTGCACCGCGACCGCGCCCGCTCCCGTCCGCGCCCCGGACGGGTTCCCATAATAAAGGATGCCCGGAAGCATCGGCTGCGCGTTCGTCGCGCCGGGAATCACCCAGCGCACCGACAGGGTGCAGCGCGGCAGTTCGGAATTGCCGCGCCAGGTGAACCGCCGCACGCCGCGCACGACATCTCCTTCTCTCCGGTACGAATCCAGAAGCTCGAGCCGGCCCTGCGCCAGATCGAGTTGCCCGGACACACGAATCCAATCACCCTCGTCCCAGACCTTCGCGGCTTGAGCATGCACCCAGCCCGCCGGCCAGCCGTTCGTCCAGTCCGTCGCCACCGACCACAAACCTTCCTGAGGTGACTCGACAAGGATGAGATTGCCCCGACCCACCCTGATTGCACGACCGCCGGGTTCGGCGCTGAACCACACCCCTTCCGGAGGCGACTCGATGGCGGGGCGACCGCCCTGGCCCAGCCCGATCACACGACCGGGCGCGCCGATCGGGGCCGCCGTCGCACCCTCGGACGCCGCACCCGCTTCAAACAGCGCCGACACCACCCCCGCGGCGGAGAGAAGCAACGGAAGAAGACGGGTGTGCCAGCACAGGGCAATCGACCGGGGATTGGGTCGATTGGGTGGGAGACACGCCCGCAGTTGCACCGGCAGAGGTTGGATCGTTGTCATGACCAACTCCTATCCGAAACCCGT
>DAOOQY010000424.1:0-4629 GCA_035389025.1 Verrucomicrobiota bacterium | reverse complement strand
GTATCAAGTCACTTACGCCGGTGGCGCGAAGGTCTCGGTGGAACTGCAGGATCCGGAGGATGTGCCGCCGTTCCGGACCCACACTTTCTGGACGGTGTCCGAGTCGGTGTGGGAGGGCATGTCGCCCGGACTGGACTGCGCTTTGGTTTGGTCGGGGTGTGCTCCCGGTCCGGGCCGACACAAGGAGCCGCTGTTTCTGACGCGCATGACGTGGACACTGCCGGCGAGCCATCAGGGCGAGCAGGTCCAGTCGATCGAGTTGCAGGCCAGTTCGACCGGCTCCACACCGTTGGTGTTCGCGATCACGGTCGAATGAAATGGTTGAAAGAAATCCGCGCATCGCCCGTTGAACTGGATTGGCCGCAATGGACTTTCGACAGACAGACTCGCTGGCGACCAACGCCAGTTTGTTGGAACGACTGAAAGACCTGGAAGACCAGGCCAGTTGGCAGGTGTTCTACACCACGTATCGCAAGTTGATCTTCTCCTTCGCGCTCCGGCATGGCTTGTTTCCCACCGAGGCCGAGGAAGTCGTCCAGGAAACGGTCATTACCGTGGCGCGAAACCTGCCTGAATTCCGGTACGATCCGAAGCGGTGTTCGTTCAAGACCTGGCTGTTCAACCTCACCTTGTGGCGCATTCGCGACCAACTGCGCCGGCGTCACCCCCAAGACGCCTCGATGCAGCGCAAGCGCGACGAAACCGACCGCACCAGCACCGTCGAACGAATCCCGGGACCCGAGGGAGAGGAACCGTCTGCCCTGTGGGAGGAGGAGTGGAAAAAGGACCTTTTCGAACGGGCGCTGGACAGGGTGAAGGCGCACGTGGAAGAGAAGCGATTTCAAATCTACGACCTCTACGCGCTGCAGGGTTGGCGCGCCCGGAACGTGGCGCGCAGCCTCAGAGTGAGCCTGGCACACGTCTATTTGACCAAGCATCGCATCTCAGCCCTCCTGCAGAGGGAGATCCAACGGCTGAGGAACGAATGAGCGGTTACGTGCCAGTTGATGGCGAGCGTTTGCGGCTGTATTTCACCTGCACCGACTTGATTCCTCGAATTCGCCTCGACGTGGATTGCTTGCTTTGGCGACCGAAGGCTCTCACAAAGAGAGCGCGTGCCTCACGGACGCCGGACCAATCGGTAGAGGACGGCGATCGCCGGCAACCGGTCATCGTCGAACTGCGTCTCGCCCGCACCCGCAGTGAGGGTCTTGATGTCGACCCACTCACCGCTCAACAGGTTGGTGGTGGACTGGACAGTGTAGGCTGCCCCCGGAAGGCTGGCCCACCTCAACCGCGCTCCCGACGCCCCCACTCGATCCTCGATCCGTGATGAGCCGTGTCCGCGTGTGCGCGGCCCGGCCTACATCCGTCCCCGCTGGCGATTGGCCTCGAACAGGAAGACGGCGGCGGCGCTGGCCACATTGAGGGAGTCAACGCCCGGCGGCATGGGGATGGCGACGCATTCGTCGCACGCCGCGCGCACTGCGGGGGCGATTCCATCGCCTTCATTGCCGAAGATCAGGCAGCAGTCCTGGGCAAGATCGGCCCCGGCGATGGTGCGCCGGTCGGTGTGCGGATGCGCGGCGACGCAGCGCATGCCTTTGGCGCGCAACTGGGCCAGCGCGGCGCACAGGTCGTTTGTCTCGACCACGGGGAGGTCGAAAACGGTGCCCATCGAACTGCGAACGGCACGCCGCAAATAGGGGCTGCTCGAAGTCTCGCCCACAATCAGCGCGTGCGTGCCAAAAGCGACGGCGCTGCGCACCACCGCGCCCAGATTCTCCGCATTGGCCAGTCCATCCACTGCCACAAAGAGCCTGGGGCGTCCGCTGCGTTGCCAGGCGGTCTCGACCGCCAGCGGTTCGGGCATCCGCCCGACGGCAAGCACGCCCTGATACATCGAGTAGCCAGCCAGGCGTTCGAGCAGAGGGCGCTCGGCTGTGTAGACGCGAATGGACGGCGCGCGCGCTTCGAGCAGAGGCCGCATCGCCTCGGCGTGATGAGCGGGCATCAGGGCCGAAAGCACATCGAGATCGCTCTCGAGAAGCCGCCGCACCACCTTCTCGCCTTCGGCGACGAAGATTCGCTCGACGAAATGCTCGTGCGGCAGGCGCATGGTGCGATAGGCCGCCAACTCCGGCAGATCGAACGATTCAATGGGTTGAAAGCGGAGCATGGCGGACTCAAGATTCCTCGAGGCACTCGCGCACGTAGCGGGCCAGGGCGTCTGGTGAAAACGGCTTCGGCAACAGTCGCGCGGCGGCCAGCGCCTGCCATCTCCCGTCGTCGAAATCCATCCCGTAACCGGTGCTCAGGATCACCCGCAGGTCGGGGCGCTCCGCCTGGAGACGCTGCGCCAGCTCGCCGCCGTCCAAACCGCCTGGCAGAACCAGATCGGCAATCAGCAAGCGAACGGCGGCGCCGTGTCTGCGCCAGAGCCGGGTGGCTGACGTTCCGTTCTCGGCCGCCAGCACCCGGTAACCGGCTCGTTCCAGGACCTGCCGAGCCAGATCGCGAACGGCAGGTTCGTCCTCGACAAGCAGGATCGTCTGGCGGGCGCCATCGGACGCCGCGGCAAGTTTCGGTTTGGACGCCGCGGGCTCCGATTTGACCACGGCCGGCAGGAACACCCGAAACGTCGTTCCACGCCCCTCGGCGGAATCGACCTCGATCCAGCCCTGATGTTGCTCGACGATGTGACGCACGGTGGCCAAACCCAGCCCCGTCCCTTTGGCGACAGCCTTGGTTGTGAAGAACGGCTCGAACACCCGCCCGAGATTCTCCCGCGCAATCCCCCGTCCGGTGTCGCGGACGGTCAGACAGAGGTAATCGCCGCCCGCGGCTGCGGGCTGCAGGCTTGCTGGCGGCTTGCGCACGAAGCGTAGTTCGGTCGTGAACGTCAACCGCCCGCCCTGGGGCATCGCGTCGCGCGCGTTCGCGCCGAGGTTGAGGATCACCTGTTCGATCATGCCGGGGTCGGCCCAGACCAGCCCCAGCCCCGGCGCGCATTCGAGTTCGAGCTGAATCTGTTTGCCGAGCATGGGGCGCAGAAGCCGGGCGACGCCCCCGATCAACTCGTTGAGGTCCACACGCCGGGCTTCGAATTGGCGCTTGCGACTAAAGGTGAGCAACTGGCGCGTCAGTTCCGAGGCCTGCGCCACCGCCTCGCTGATGCCGGCCAGGGAGGTCTGCGCCTGCGGCGAGAGGCGGCTGCCCAGCGGGATGAGGCTTTGGTGGCCCTGGATGACGGTGAGGATATTGTTGAGGTCGTGCGCGACACCGCGGGCCAGAAGACCCATCGCTTCGAGTTTCTGCGACTCGCGCAGATCGGACTCGAGACGCTTCCGCTCGGTGACGTCCATCATGATCAGCAGGCGGCTCCGCTGATCCCCAAAGTCAAAATCGTCCACCGAGATCAGCATCTGCCGGAGATCGCCGGCGCGCGTCCGGAGCGGGACCTCGAAGCTGGGCATTCTGCGCGCCTGTCGAGTCGAGGCGGGCGGCATGAGGGCTGGTTGGTCTTCGTCCCAGATTTCGAGCTCGGCCAGAGTCCGTCCCAGCAGTTCCTTGCGCTCATACCCGATGAGCCGCCAGAAAGCGGGGTTGGCCTCGATGAGGCGGTGATCGGGGAGCGAACAGATGAGGATCGCAGCCGGGCTGGATTCAAAGATGCGGGCGAGCTTCTCGCGCGCGGCTTCGAGTTCCCACTGAATCCGGTTGGTGAGTGTGCGGTCGCGGATCAGCCACTGTTCGGCCGGCTGGTTCTCCCAGTGAAGCGCGAGGCAGGCGACCTCGGCGTCCACCACACCGCCATCGAGGCGTACCAATTCGAGTTCCACGGGACGGCGGGGACCGTCGCCAGACAGATCCTCGAGCCGCTCCTGGGCGTCCGGGTGCACCAGGCTCGCGAGGGGGCGCCAGCACAGTTCGTCGGGTTGGTTTGCTCCGAGCAATTCGAGCGCAGCCGCGTTGGCAAACCGGACCATGCCATCCTGATGCACCAGAACAGCCATCGGCGCGGCGTCGACCAGATTGCGGTAAAGCGCCTCGCTGTCGCGCAGGGCCTTCTCGGCCCGCCGGCGCCCGGTGACATCCACCTCCATGCAGAACATGTCCACCACCCGGTCCCCCTCGCGAATCGGGATCAGGCTCGCGCACATGCACCGGCGGCTGCCGTCCGCACAGGCCACTCTCCAATCCGCCGGCGCCGCGCCGTGCCCGGTGTCCCAGGCCGACTGCACGAGCCGATCGAACGCCGCGGCTTCCTCCCCTTCCAGCAGCAGGTCGGACAACCTGCGGTTCAGGGCGCGCTCCGGAGCGAACCCGTACAAGCCGGTCGAGGCCTCGTTCCAATACCGCACCAGGCCGGCACGATCCACACGTTGAATCGCCACCAGCGGCGTCGCCTGCAACGAGGCATGAAACCGACGCAGGGTGTCGATGATCGCGTTCTTGGCCTGGCGATGCTGACAGTCTGTGCGCAGCCGGGCGATGCGGAGCGCGACGTTCCCCGCCAGGCTTTCGAGCGCCTGCAGTTCCTCGGCGCCGGCCGCCGCTTTGCTCCGCAACTTGAGGTGCAGCATCCCCAACACCTCCCGCCCCTCCCTCAAATGCAGACTCACCAAA
>DAOOQY010000423.1:0-4631 GCA_035389025.1 Verrucomicrobiota bacterium | reverse complement strand
GGCCCACGCGGGTGTGACGGATGTGATTGCATTCGACTATGGCCCGCCGCCGGGCGCCCGGCCGGGCGATCCCTGGTTGTGCGGCGAGCTTTTTGTGTGTTTGGATGAGGCTGGCATTCAGGCGCGCCGGTATCGGACCACCTGGACATCCGAGCTGGTGCGCTACCTGCTCCACGGATTGCTCCACCTCCGCGGCTACGACGACGTCAAGCCGGGCTGGCGGCGGAGGATGAAGCGGATCGAGGGCCGTTTGGTGTTCGAGATGAGTTCGAAGTTCGATCTCACCCGCCTCGGGCTGCCGGCGGTTCGAGCGACCAGCCGGGGCGCACATCGCCGTCGGGATCGTCAGGCGGCACGCCCGACGCCAGCTTCCACTCGGCCAGGAGCCCGACCATAGCCGCGTTGTCCGTGCAGAAGGCCGGCGGTGCCAGGCGCAGGTCGAGGCTGTCGCGGGCGCATGCGGACGCCAGATCGCGGCGCAAGGCGCGATTGCAGGTGACGCCGCCCGAAGCGGTGACGACACGGACGCCGAGGTCGCGGGCGGCGCGGGTGGTCTTGGCCACGAGCACGTCGACGATCGCCGCCTGCACGCTCGCGCAGAGGTCGCGCAGGGCCTGTGGGTCGTGCGCCAAAGCCGGGTGGTCTCGGAGGAAATAGCGCACGGAGGTCTTGAGCCCGCTGAAACTGAAATCGCTTGCCGCATCGTTCAGCAGCGGACGCGGGAAAGGAAACGCAGCCGGGTTGCCTTCCGCGGCGAGCCGGTCCATGACCGGTCCGCCCGGGTAGGGCAGGCCGAGCAGTTTCGCGGTCTTGTCGAAGCATTCCCCCGCGGCGTCATCGAGGGTCGAGCCCAGGACGCGATGGCGCAAGCCTTCGGGGACATGGATGAGGAGCGTGTGGCCGCCGCTTACGATGAGCGCCACATGCGGTTGGATGGCGGGGAAGTCGGCATGCGGCGGGTCCCCTTTGACCCATGCGGAATAGAGATGGGCTTCGTGGTGGTGAATCCCCAGGAACGGTTGCTGCAGCGCGCACGCGATTCCCTGGGCGGCTTTCAATCCCACCATGAGCGCGTTGGGCAAACCGGGACCCTGCGTCGCCGCCAAAGCATCGAGCGCGCTCGGGTCGGTCCCCGCATCGCGCAGGGCGGCCTGGATCAGCACGGGGAGGTTGCGCAAGTGCTCACGAGTCGCCAACTCGGGGACGACGCCGCCGTATTCGGCGTGCAGGCTGGTTTGGGAGGAGACCAAGTTCGCCAGGAGGCGGCCGTTGCGCACCACGGCGACCCCGGTTTCGTCGCAGGAGGTCTCGATGGCAAGCAGGGTCACCGGTCAGTCCGCCTTGGCGGCCATGGGCTTGGTCTGGGTCTTCCGGTCGGAGTCGGGCGCCCGATGGGTGTAGAGGGTGATTCCCTTGAGGAGGTCGAGGGCCCGTTCGAGCTGGAGATCGCGCACGGCGCCGAAGCGTTCCTGGCGTTCCGCATCGAGCGATTCGATCAGGCCGGGCGTGCGCTGGAGGAAGAGCGCCTCGGCATCCTCGATCGGCACCGGCACCACGATGTCGGGCTCGATCCCCTTTTCGTGAATCACCTTGTGGCTGGGCGTGTAGTACTTGGCCGTCGTCAGCCGCAACGCGGCTCCGTCCTGGAGCGGAATGATGCTCTGGACGGAGCCTTTGCCGAATGTCTTCTCGCCCACGACAACCGCGCGCTTGAGGTCCTGGAGGCATCCGGCGACAATCTCGGACGCGCTCGCGCTCCCGCCATTGACCAACACGACCATCGGCACGGTGGTCCGCTCTCCCCGGCGGCCGGCGCGGTATTCGCGCCGTTCGGAGGGATCGCGTCCCTCGGTGGTGACGACCAGTTGGCGCGGTTGAACAAACCGTTCGCACACGCGCGCGGCCTGGTCGAGGAGGCCGCCGGGGTTGTCCCTCAAATCCAGGACCAGACCGCGCATTTCCTGCTCATGCAGTCTCTTGAGCGCGCGGTCCAGTTCCTCCTCCGTCCCTTCCCCGAACTGCGTCAACCGCACATACCCGAGCTTGTCGTCGTCGAGAGAGAACTCCCGCCTCCCGTGAATGTCCTTGACCGTCTCGACCGCGATGTCCGCGCGGACGAGCTTGTGATCCTTCGTGGCGCCCGTGGACGGGCGGAGCACGGTCAGGACGACCTCGGTGCCGGGGGCGCCGCGCATCCTGCTGACGGCCTCGTTGAGGCTGATCTTCTCGGTGCTTCGGCCATCGATCTTGAGGATTCGGTCGCCGGGCATGATCCCGGCCCGGGAGGCGGGGGTGTCGTCCATCGGGGCGATGACGGTGAGGGAGTCGCCCCGCAGACCGACCTGGATTCCGACGCCGCCGAATTTGCCTTCGGTGTCCTTCTTGAGGTCGTCGTACTTCTGAGGTTCCATGAACTCGCTGTGGGGGTCGAGCGTGCTGAGCATCCCTTTGAGCGCCCCGTAGATCAGGTCCTGATACGTCAGATTCTCGCCGTCCACGTAATCGTTGCGAACTTTCTCGAGGACGAGCGAGAATAGGCGCAGGTTCCCGTAGACGTCGTTTTTCTCGGCAACCTCGGCCGAACGCAGATAGACCTGAGCGCCGAAGAACAGGTTGACCGCCAGGGCCGTCAACAACACCGAATACATCAGTCTCTTTCTCATAGTCCCTTCAAAGAGAAGCCATGCGCCGCAAAGTAACGGTCTTGTGAGCCGTTAGCAAGCGTGCGGGATCAGCGCGGGGGATCGCTTTGCGTCGCGGCCCCGGCTTGGATTCCTGCGATCTCCTGCGAGGCGCGTCAGCGGCCCCGATCAGCCGGCTGTCCGGGATGGGCCGTTCATCCGGCTCAGGCGCCACTCCAACAGCGCGAGGTCGTCGGGCACCGTGATCTTGGGGTTCGGGGACTGGCTCTCGACCAATTGAACCGGCTGCCCGATCAGATCGCAGGCGGCTGTGTCGTCGGTCACCCGCGCCCCCCGCTCGCGCACAGCCGCCAGGGCGCGCCGGATCACATCGATTCGAAATGCCTGCGGCGTCTGGACAGCCCAGAACCTCGATCGTTCCGGGTGGCGGGCAATCACCACGCCGTCGTCGGATTCCTTGATCGTGTCGGTCACCCGGTGCGCCGCCACGGCCGCGCCTGTTGCCTGCGCCGCGTCGATGGCCGCGCGGATGAGCGCGGCGGTCGTGCAGGGCCGGGCCCCGTCCTGGATTGCCACCACTTGCGCTCGAGCGGACACGGCCTGGAGGCCGTTCCAGACGGAATCCTGACGTTCCGCGCCGCCTGTCGCAATGCGCCACGGTTTCTGGAAACCGAAGCGATCCGCCATCTCGCGAAAGGCCGTCTCCATGCCCGAGCGCACCACAAGCACGATCTCGTGAATGCAGTCGGCGTCCTGGAATCGCTGCCAGGTGTGCGCGATGATCGGGCGCCCCGCCGCTTCGAGAAAGAGCTTGTCCACCTCCGGCCCCATCCGGGTTCCGCGTCCCGCGGCGACGATGACGGCGGCATTCATGAGGGCATGGACGAGGAAGCGACCATCACTCGAAGGTCATCACGGGCAGCCCGGTGCGGGCGCGGATCACCGTGGCGATGGAGTCGAGATCCGCGCGATCGAGGCGTTGGACCCACGGTTCCGGTGTGGGGCGGGCGATGGTGTAGGCCTGCACCTCGCGGATGGATCCGCCTGCCGCGAGGATGTCGCGGAGCCGTCCGCAATAGGCTTCGAGTTCAGGGGCGGGCATCGGTTCGCCGCGCACTTTCATGAACAGGCTCTGGATCACGATTGGGCGCGCCTGCGACGTGATGGTCAGGTTGCGCAGGATGCGGTCGAAGGCAACGTGACTTCGGTTGACCAACCGGTAGTAGGCTTCGGTGCCGGCATCGAGTTTCCCCCAGATCTCTCCCTGGTGGGCGTCCACCAGCGCCAAGCCGCGCTTGACGTCGGTCTTGTCCAGGCCGGTCGCGTTGGTGATCAGCACGATCTTGGTGTCGGCCAACGCCTGGGCCTGCTTCACCTCGATCACCGCCTGCACGCAGTCGGCGAAATTCGGGACCATGGTCGGTTCGCCATCCCCGCTGAAGGCAATGTCCCGGATGCGGCGGGTGAGAGCCGCGACCTCGGCGAACTTGGGCGTCAGGCCCAACTGTCCGGTGAGTGCCGACTGGACCAACGCGCTCAGCTCGGCGCGCAGCCGGATGAGATCGACTTCTCTGGCCCGCCCGGGTGTTCGGCGATCGACCTCACAGTAGGCGCAGTCGAAGTTGCAGCGTTTGTCCGGGTTGAGATTGACGCCCAGCGAGAGGCCGCCCGAACGCCGTGAGATGACGGGGTAAACGAAAACGAAACGGTCGAACACCCGCGCGTGGTCTCGCACAACAGGCATTGCACTGGTTATGGCATCGGTCTGATCTGACACGCCCCAATTCTAGGCGCGCGCCCGCCGAAGGGCAAGGCGCAGTGCCCGTCGCGGCAGGCAAGGCCGGGCTCGACGCTGTGAACGCGGCCATCCGGCGGAATCAGCGACTGGCGGTTCAGGGTGTGCCGGACGCACTCACCCCACACATCCCCCTGCAACCACTACTCAAGCACCCTTGCATATGAAAAGAGCGTGGGCAGGCAGGTGTCACT
>DAOOQY010000422.1:0-4638 GCA_035389025.1 Verrucomicrobiota bacterium | reverse complement strand
TGTTCATCGCCCACGATCTCGCGCTGATCGAACACCTCAGCCGGCGAATCCTCGTCATGTATCTCGGCCGCGTGGTCGAAGCCGGCGACACCAAGATGATCTGCCGCACACCGGCACACCCTTACACGCAGGCCCTGATTTCTGCCGTTCCACGACTCGATCCGGTCGCGAATCGACGCCGCATTGTCCTCAGCGGCGAGGTCCCCTCCCCGATCGCTCCCCCTTTGGGCTGCCGCTTCCATCCCCGCTGCCCGATCGCCGAGCCTCGGTGCCGACAGGAAGTCCCCGACCTCCGCGAGATTTCGTCGGGCCGCTGGGCTGCGTGCCACCTGGTGGGGGGGGGGAAATCGAATGGCGACGGTGGAGTCCCTCGTGTAGTGTTGGCGCCATGATGTCGAGAATGCGGCGAGTATTCGAGCAGGGGCGGCGGATCAAGGGTGACAGTCGGATGACGACCGCGAGCGTTGTCGTTCTCTGGCTGGGGCTGTGCGTCGCGATGGGTGTGCGCGCCGATGTCTGGATCAACGAGTTTATCGCGGACAACAATGGAGGCCTGCGCACCCAGGCGGGTGTGGCGGCCGACTGGATCGAACTGGCCAACGACAGTTCGCAGCCCGTGGATTTGAGCGGCTGGCATCTCACGGATCGGGCTGACGCCCCGACCAAATGGCGCATCCCGGACGGCACGATCATCCCGGCGAAGGGTTATCTCGTTGTATTTGCCGACAGCTCCGCGCATTCGATCACCAACAGCGAACTGCACGCCAACTTCAGCTTGTCAGCGAATGGCGAGTACCTGGGCTTGGTCCGGCCTGACGGCGTCACCGTCGCGCACGAATTCGCGCCGGGCTTTCCGCCCCAACTCCGCGATGTCTCGTATGGGCGCGGCGCTCCGCGCGAGAAGGAGTGGGTCGGCCCCGGCACCTCGGCGCGCTATCGCATTCCCAACGCCGACGGGACGGCGCCCTGGACAGGCGCCGTGGGCGGGTTGGGGTTTAGCGAGACGAAGGGGGCGTTCACCGTGCGCTACTACGAGATGCGAGACGGCATTGAGAACGTCGATGCCGCCGAAGCCATGGTCGCCAACAGCGGTTCATGGAAGACCGACGCGGCGTATCCCATCGTCGGCCAGTACGACACCATCGACTTCCACGCCAACTCGGGCTCAGGCATCTTCACCAACAACATCCTCTTCCCCAACCACTCCTTCCCCGAGCAGGACAAGGAGTGTTTCGTGCTTGTGGCTGAAGGGGCGATCAACGTGCCGGCTGCGGGCCTGTGGACATTTGCCGTGGGAAGCGACGACGGCTTTCGCCTGCGAATCAGCGGACACGGCGTCGATTTTGTGTCCGAATACCTCACGGGGCGCAGTTTTGACACAACGCTCGCCACGTTCAGTTTTCCCGTGGCCGGCGTTTACGATTTGCGCCTCATTTACTACGAGAACTACGGCGGAGCGAGCGTCGAGTTCTCGGTTGCGCAGGATTACCAGGCGAACCTCGTGCCCGGGGTCTTTCACCTGACCGGCGATCCCGCCGGGGGAATCCTGCACGCGGGGGCCATAGGATCGTTTGTGCAGACGGACATCGGCGCGGCGATGCGGGGGGTGAACGCCCGCGTCGACGCCGAGTGGCTCTTCACGATGGATGAACCGCCCGGCCCCGACCACAGATTCGCGCTGTCGGTGCGGAGCGCGGACGGTTTCGCGGCCTCGCTCAACGGGGTGCCGATTGGGGCGCTGAATGCGCCCGGCAATCTGGCCTGGAACAGCGCGGCGACGGCGACTCGACCGCTCGAAGACGCGGTTCAATGGGTGTCGTATGAGGTGCCGGCGTCGAGTGTGTCGGCGGGCACCAACATCCTCGCGATCAGCGGGCTGAACGACTCGGTTGACGATCCGAACTTCCTGGTTGCGCCGCGGCTTGCCAGCCGCGGCGCGGAGAGCGTGGCGGCTTACTTCAAGGAGCCAACGCCGGGCGCTGCCAACGGCACGGCCTACGCGCCGCCCACGCCGGTCGTGACGGCCAGCGAACCGCGCGGCTACAAGAACAGCCCCTTCACCGTGTCGCTCGTCTGCTCGAACATCACAGCCGAGATTCGCTATTCGCTCGATGGGAGCGTGCCCGGGACGAATTCGCTGCTTTATGCCGGCCCGATCGGCGTATCCAAGACGACCACGTTGCGGGCGGCGGTTGTGGATGCCGAGAGCGTGCGGCAGAACGTGACGACGGTGACGTGGCTTTTCCTGGAGGATATCGTCGAACAGGGGGCGACACCGCCGCCGGGTTGGCCGGGCAGTTGGCAAGTGAACAACCATGTCATGGAGTATGGCCTGCGTCGTGAGATCGTGACGGGAGATTCGGCCCGCCTGCGGAACGGAATGACCAACGCCATTGCCTCGATCTCGCTGGTGACCGATCTCGACAATCTGTTCGGCTCCCAGCGCGGCATCTACGTGAACCCGGGCAACGACGGGATGGCCTGGGAGCGGCCTGTGTCGATCGAGTTGATCGATCCCGTGCGCGGGAGCGAATCGGAGTTTCAGATCGACGGCGGGCTGCGGATTCGGGGCGCCTACAGCCGCAGTTCGGGCAACCCGAAGCACTCGTTCCGGCTCTTCTTCCGATCGGCCTACGGCCAGGGCAAGCTGCGGTTTCCGCTCTTTGACGACGAGGGGGCGTCCGAGTTCGACAAGGTGGATTTGCGGACGTCGCAGAACTACTCGTGGGCGTACGAGAACAGCGACAGGGAGACGTTTGTGCGGGAGACCTTTTCACGCGACTCGCAGCGGGACATGGGGATGCCGTACACGCGGAGCCGCTATTATCATCTCTACATCAACGGGCAGTATTGGGGCCTGTATCAGACCCAGGAACGGGGCGACGCGGACTATGCGGAGACTTACCTCGGGGGCGACGGGGAGGACTGGGACTGCATCAAGACCAGCCAGCCGGGCTACACGACCACGGCAAACGACGGCACCTTCGACGCCTTTTACGCCTTGCACGACATCGCCGTGAATCAGGGTTTCAGCGGCGCTTACGCCTCCAACTACCAACGCGTCAAAGGGCTCAACCCTGACGGCACGCCCAATCCATCGTATCCGGTCTATCTCGATGAGGACAACCTGATCGTCTACATGCTGACGGCGCTCTACGCCGGCGACCCCGACTCGCCCGTCTCGATCTGGGGCGGCTTCCCAAACAACTTGTACGGTCTGTTCAACCGGGTCCATCCCGATGGCTTCAAATGGCTTCGTCACGACGCCGAGCACTCCCTCGGGGCGCACGGCAGCTACGGAGTCACGGCCGACACAACGACCGCGGGCGCCAGTTTCACGACTCGAGGCAATTTCAATCCTGCCACCCTGCACCAGCGGCTTTGCCAGCACCCCCGGTATCGAGACCGCTTCGCCGATCTGGTCCAGAAGCACCTGTACGGCGACGGCGCCCTGACGCCGAGAAACGCTCAGCAGCGCTTTCGCAGCCGCATGGATGAGATCGATCTGGCCATCATTGCGGAGTCGGCCCGCTGGGGACGGGGCAAGACCCGGGATGCCACCTGGCTTCCGGCCTGCAACGAGGTTCTCAACACCTACCTGGCGCAGCGCCGCGACATCGTCATCGCCCAATTCCGCAACCGCGGATGGTTCCCGTCGATCGACGCACCCGGCTACTCGGTCATGAACGGCGAGGTGCCCGCGGGCCAAGTCGTGCGCCTGTCGGGCAACACCACCTTCTACTACACGATCGATGGGTCGGATCCGCGCCTCGAAGACGGCAGCATCAGCCCGTCCGCCATCGAGGTCAAATCCGACACCGGTCCGACCGGACCTCGGCAGGTCATTGCGCGGGGGGCTGACTGGCGCTATTTCGACCTCGGCACGGAACCGGTTCGTGCGGGCCAACTCGACTGGCGCGACCTGGATTACCCCGATGCCGATTGGGCGCAGGGGCCGGCCATTCTGGGCGTGCCCGGCAGCTCACCCGCCAACACAGTGGCCACGCCCACGCGCCGTTACGTCAACGGGGTGTCCGCGCCCCAGGTCACAACCACCTACTTCCGCCGCACGTTCAACCTCGACTCGACCAATGACGCCCCGAACCTGCTGATCGACATCCTGCGCGACGACGGCGCGATCGTTTACCTGAACGGCGTCGAGATTCTGCGCGAGGTGATGCCCCCGGGCCCGGTGACTTACGCCACGTACTCGAGCGCCGTGGTCGGCGCGCCCGACCAGAACACCTACTTGAGCCGCTCGGTCGATTTCGCCCACCTGCTGCGGCCCGGCGCCAACGTCGTGGCCGCTGAGGTCCACCAATGCAGCGCGACCAGTTCCGACCTGTATTTCGACTTTGCCCTGACGATCCCGGGCCAGCAGGCGCACGTCTTCGCGGAGATCGCGGTGACCAAAGACATGACCATCCGAGCGCGCGCACTCGAGGGGACCGAGTGGAGCGCCCTTTCGGAGAATGTCCTCAGAGTCGAGCGCCCCCCGGTCGACTACACGGCCCTGCGCGTCTCCGAACTGATGTACGCGCCTCCGGCGCCGGACGACGGGAGCCCCTACGGCAACGACGACTTTGCCTGGATCGAACTTTGCAATGCCGGCGCGACGCCGCTCGACCTCGAAGGCGT
>DAOOQY010000421.1:0-4641 GCA_035389025.1 Verrucomicrobiota bacterium | reverse complement strand
CTTCCTAACGGATGGCCCATCGCCGGGGCGAGCCTAAAATGCGGTCGGCCTCTCGCGGGCTCTCGCGGGCTTGCAAGCCGGTCCAGATGGCACAACACTGCGGACGGCGTGCAGATCGAGATCATCAATACCGGCACGGAACTGATGCGGGGCGACGTGCTGAACACCGATCATCAGTGGCTCTGCCGGCAATTGGCCGACGCGGGCTACACCGTGGCGCGCCAGGTGGCGGTCGACGATGCCGCCTCCCATATTCAAGAGGCCGCGCGCGAAGCGCTGGGGCGGGCCGACATTGTTATCACCAGCGGCGGCTTGGGGCCGACTTCGGACGACTTGACGCGCGATGCGATTGCGGCCCTGCTCGGGCGGCGCCTCATCGAGGACGCGTCCGTGCGGGCCCGGATAGACGCCTGGTTCGCCGCACGGAACCGTCCGCAACCGCCCGCCACGCGCATCCAGGCGATGGTCCCCGAGGGCGCCATTGTGATCCCCAACACCCACGGCACGGCGCCGGGCCTGCGGATGCGATTCGGTCACGGCGCAATCGTTGATTGCACAGTGGCAGAGGACAAGTGGCTGATCATGCTGCCCGGCCCGCCGCGCGAACTCCAGCCGATGTTCCTCGAAGGGGTGCTTCCTTGGCTCAGGGCGGCCTTTCCGCCGCCCGGACCGACGGTGTGCCGCATCCTGCGGAGCACGGGTTTGGGGGAGTCGGTGATCCAGGAGATGGTGGGGGCGCCGCTCTCGAAGCTCGGCGGCGGCGGGCTCGAAGTCGGGTACTGCGCGCGGCCCGGTGAGGTGGATGTGCGCCTGACGGCGTGCGGCGCGGAGGCCGAGGCGCTGGTGGCTGACGCGGAGGCCGTGGTGCGCGGACAACTCGGTGACCACGTGTTCGGCGTCGGGGGCGAGGTGCTCGAACAGGTGGTCGTCCGCCTTCTGACAGACCGTCGGCGGACGGTTGCGACGGCTGAGTCGTGCACCGGCGGGCGGCTGTCCAACCGGATCACCGACGTGCCGGGCGCATCGGCGGTGTTCGTGGGCGGCGCCGTCACCTACAGCAACGACGTCAAACAGCGGATGCTGGGTGTGCGGTCCGAGACACTGGCAGCCCACGGCGCCGTCAGCGAGCCCACCGCCCGTGAGATGGCTGAGGGCGCGCGGGCGCGTTTCGGGGCCGACTACGCCCTGGCCACGACGGGAATCGCGGGTCCGTCGGGCGGCACCGAGACCAAGCCTGTCGGCACGGTCTACATCGCCATGGCCGGTCCTGGCCGGACCGTTGTCCGGCGCGAGTGGAATCGGTTCGACCGGGAGACATTCAAGCGCGTCACCACGCAACAGGCCCTCGATCTGCTGAGGCGCGAACTGCTATGATCCAGGATACGGTGCGCATCCTGCGGAACGATCGCGAGACCGGTCTGTACTATCGTCTGACGGTCCGGGCGCCGCGAGTTGCGCCGCTGATCCAGCCGGGGCAGTTCGCGCACGTGCGCATCGCGTTCCTGGGCGAGGCGCTCCTGCGGCGTCCGTTCAGCATCTTCCAGGTTGCGGATGAGACCTTCTCGGTCCTCTACAAGGCGGTCGGGAGGGGCACCGAAGCCCTCGCGCGGATGCGCCCGGGAGACGACCTGAGTGTCATCGCGCCGCTTGGGCACGGATTCACGGTGCCGCAGCCGGGCGGGGAAACGCCCCTGCTGGTCGCGGGGGGCTACGGCATGGCGGCCCTCTATCTGTTGGCCCAGCGCTCGCCGCAGAAGGGGGTCGTGTTCGTCGGCGGACGCCGGGGCGCGGACATCCTGTGCGAGGAGGAGTTCAGGGCGCTGGGCTGGGATGTGCGGGTGACGACCGAGGACGGCAGCCGCGGCGAGTGCGGCCTTGTGACGCAGCCTCTGATCGACGAAGTGCGTCGCGCCGCCGCCGGACGAAAGCTCTTTGCCTGCGGGCCGACGCCGATGCTCGAAGCCGTTGGCGGGATCGCGTCCGAGTTTGGAGTGCCGGCGGAGCTCTCGATGGACGAGCATATGTGCTGCGGCGTCGGGGTTTGCCTGGCGTGTGTCATTCCGATACGGAAAGGCGACGGATGGGAGTATCAGCGCTCCTGTACGGAGGGGCCGGTCTTCGACGCGCGGACGATCGCCTGGAACGTGCGAGGCTGAATGCGATGAACCTGTCGGTCCAGATTGGCCGGTTGACACTGCGGAATCCGGTGACGGTTGCCTCCGGCACGTTCGGCTACGGGGTCGAGTACGCCCGGCTGCTCGATCTGACTCGACTCGGCGCCGTGGTCGTCAAGGGCATCCGGCTCGATGCCGTCCGCGGGAACCCCACGCCCCGGACGGCCGAAGTGGCCAGCGGCATGCTCAACGCCATCGGCTTGCAGGGGCCCGGCGTGGACGGTTTCATCGCGCGGTACTGGCCGTTCCTCGCGGGGCTCGAGGTCCCGACGATCATCAATATCTGGGGGACGACCGTCGAGGAATACGCCGAGGTGGCGCGAAGGTTCGACGCCCTCGGCGGGGTCGGCGCGCTCGAACTGAACGTCTCCTGTCCGAACATCAAGGAAGGCGGCGCCCAGTTCGGAACCGACCTGCGACTGCTTCATCAGGTGGTGGCGGCCTGTCGAAAGGCGACATCGCTGCCGCTCATCACCAAGTTGAGCCCGAATGTGGTCAACATCGCACCGTATGCCAAGGCGGCGGAGGAGGCCGGTTGCGACGCGTTGTCCATCACCAACAGCTATCCGGCCATGGCGATCGACATCGAGACACGCCGGCCCCGGCTGGCCAATGGCACGGGCGGGCTGAGCGGGCCGTGCATCAAACCGATCGCGATCAAGCTGGTCTGGGACGCCGCCAAGGCCGTCCGCATCCCCATCATCGGCATGGGCGGCATCCAGAGCGCCACGGACGCCATCGAGTTCATGATGGCCGGCGCGACGGCGGTGGCGGTGGGCACCGCCAGTTTCTACGAGCCGCAGACCGCCTTGCAGGTCATCGACGGCCTTGGCGAGTTCATGCGGCGTCACGAGATCGAGGACGTGCGCGAGATCGTCGGGAGTGTCAGAGTCGAGAAGCGCTCCTGATCCGGGCGGGGAACGCGGAACCTGAAGCGTGAAGCGGCAACCTGATGGGATGAGGGAGGAAGCAGGCGGGACTTTGATCGAGGGCGCGTCGACGGCCGGAGCGCGCTCCGATGAGGCCGTGGACTCCGGATCGCTGACGGCCTCGATTGGCGTTTTGCCCGAACTCCTGGCCCCCGCGGGAGACTGGGAGTGCGCGCGCGCGGCCGTCGAGAATGGGGCGGACGCCATTTACTTCGGCCTGGATCGGTTCAATGCGCGGATGCGGGCCGCGAACTTCACCGAAGCCGATCTGCCGGCCCTGATGGCTTATCTGCATCGCCGCGGGGTGCGGGGCTATGTCTCGTTCAACACATTGGTGTTCACCGATGAACTCGTCGAGGCGGAGCGGTTCCTCCGGTCTTGCATCGCGGCCGGAGTGGATGCCGCCATCGTTCAGGACATCGGCATCTGCCGGCTCATCCGCCGAGTCTCGTCCGATTTTCCCATCCACGCCTCGACGCAGATGACCGTCACGAGCGCCGCGGGTGTGGCGTTTGCCAGGGAACTGGGGTGCCGGCGTGTCGTGCTGGCGCGCGAATGCACGCTCGAAGATATCGCCCGCATCCAGTTGGCCCAGTCCGTCCACCCGTCCAACGCGCCCGTTGGGAAGATCGAGCCCGGGCCACGCCTTCGAGTGGATTGCGGTGTGTCGGGCGCGGCGGGCGTGTCAGGGCCCGGGACATCGCCGCTGCCGCTCGAGATTTTCGTTCATGGGGCCTTGTGTGTGGCCTACTCCGGCCAGTGTTTGACGAGCGAAGCGCTGGGGGGGCGTTCGGCAAACCGAGGCGAGTGCGCCCAGGCGTGCCGGCTCCCATACACCCTGGTGGCCGACGGACGGGAGGTCCCTCTTGGCGACCGGCGCTACTTGCTGAGCCCGCATGACCTGGCCGGTGTCGATCTTCTGGAGGAATTGCGCGCACTGGGGGTCCATTCCCTCAAGATCGAAGGCCGCCTCAAATCGCCCGAGTACGTGGCCTTGATCGTTCGAGTCTACCGCGAGGCACTCGACCAACTCGAACCGGGCCGTGCCCGACGCGAACCCGCCCCAGTCGCGGCGTTCGAAGCCCGCTCGGCGCCCGACGGCAAACCCGGCGCGCCTCCGAGCCCCGATCCCACCCGCCGGCAATACGAGATGGAGATGGCCTTCTCGCGCGGTCTGGGCCCCGGCTGGTTGCGCGGCATCGATCACCAGCGCCTGGTGCATGCCCGGTTCGGCAAAAAGCGCGGCGTCTTTCTCGGCGAAGTCCTCCGCCTCGACCGGGACCGGGTCGTGATCAGCCTCCGCGCCCCGCTCAAGCCCGGCGACGGCGTTGTGTTCGATGCCGGTCACCCCGACCAATCCGAGCAGGGTGGCCGCGTCTACAGCGTCGAGCGGCGCGGCGAGCGCGCCGTCCTGGGTTTCGGGCGGGGTGACATCGATTTGCGGCGTCTGCATGCGGGCGACCGTGTCTGGAAAACAAACGACCCGGAACTCGACCGCCGTGTCAGGGCGAGCTTCAGCGGCGAAACGCCCCGGTTCA
>DAOOQY010000420.1:0-4653 GCA_035389025.1 Verrucomicrobiota bacterium | reverse complement strand
GCGGAAACGCCTGCGGCACGTGCGGTGTTCAGGAGGTTGGGTCGGGTTCGGGTTCGCTGCGGACATAGTGGACGCCCGGCCCGCTGAGCAGTTGGTTCAACTCGTCCTCGGCCAGGTCATGCCGGATCGCCACGGACCAGGGCGGGCCGTAGAAGAGCCTGCGATTGCAGTCGTCGATCTGGGCATGAATGCGGCCATAGAGCTGGCTGACCGCGCGGTCCACCACCACGGTGATCCGCAGTTCGTGGCAGACAATCACCTTGACCTCGGGAACGCGGGCGATCTTGCGCACGAACATCTTCATAACGCGTTGCCGGTGATGACGGAAGTGGCGATACAGCAGCAGGCCGACGATCGCCGGGAAGACCAGCGATCCGGCGCTCACATTCGAAACGAGAAGATACACCCCCAGGGCCGTCGCGATGACTGCGCCGATCCACCACGCGTGCTGCGAGGGCCTCAGGCGCCGGAGACGCAGCAGCGCGTCGGCCAGCCTTTCTTCGAGCGATGGGGGCCGGGCGCGGCCCGACTCGATTTGCCACCGCAACCGGCGCAATTCCTGCGCAAGCTGCCGGGCGTCGGCATAGCGGTCCTCGGGCCGTTTCTCGAGGCAGCGCGTGAGAATGCGTTGGAGGTCGACCGGGAGATTCGGGTGGCGGGTGTGAATCGACGGCGTATCCGCAAAAGCGACGGCATGCATGGTTTCGAGGGGAGTCTCGCGTCGGAAAGGCGCCTCGCCGGTCGCCATTTCGAACAGCATCACTCCCAGGGAGAACAAATCGCTGCGTGCGTCCACGGCACCGGCCCTGATCTGCTCCGGACTCATGTAGGCGGGCGTTCCCTTGATCGCGCCGATCTCGGTTCGAGTCATCGTGGATACGTCCACCCCGGCCGCCGCAGGGGTCGGGGTCGATCCGGTCGGCTCGACGAGTTTGGCCAGGCCGAAGTCGAGAATCTTCGCGTGGCCGTCGCGTGTGACGATGACGTTGGCGGGTTTGACATCGCGATGCACAATGCCCGCCTCGTGCGCCTGGGCCAGGCCTTCCGCCACTTCGATCGCCAGCTCGATCGCCCCCAGCAAATCCAGGTCCTTGCTCCGCACCAGGTCCGCGATCGTCCTGCCTTCGACCAACTCCATGGCGATGTAGATGATGCCCTCGTGTTCGCCCACATCGTACACCTGGGCAATGGCAGGATGAGGCACCCGGGCTGCGGCCCGCGCTTCGTGCACGAACCGCTTCCGGCGCTCAGGATCCGCCGTCAGGTCCGGCGGGAGCAGCTTGACCGCGACCGGGCGTTGGAGCTTCAAATCCTGCGCCCGATACGCAATGCCCATCCCCCCTCGTCCCAGCACGCCATCGATGCGATACGTCCCGAGGGTCTTCCCCACCAATGCATCCTGCCTCGCTGTTTCGCTCATGGCAACAATGGCAACAGGCATGGGGCGACCTGCCGGGCCTGCGATTCCCGCTCGATCCCCGTGACGAGAGACGCTTGCGACCGGACGGGCATCGTTCTCATGGCGATCGGAGTGTGAGACAAAGGCGGGCGCCGCGCAAGACGAACCGCATCCGGCGCACTGTGTATCCGGAGGTTGTGGGAGTGGGGGCGGCTCGTCCCCCCTATATCAAGTGAAGACCGCGTTTGTCGGCGACGGGGCCGTCGCCGCTCCACTTCATGAATTGGCCCTGCGCTGCATCGATCCGGCCAATCTTCCGCTGGCTTCCCAGGCGGCCCGTGGTACCGTCGGCGCCGATTTTGTGAAGATTCTCACTGCTACCTTCTTCGTGACAGTCCTGGGGGCGGCGCTGGCCGATCAGAGCGTGATTTCGGAGACGGCGCTGCCGCGCTTCGAGTTCCGCGAACCGGATTTGGTCGTCTATCGGGTCGAGACGTCCGCCCGCGCCGCGGATTCGAGCTCCGTCGAAGATTCGGCCTGGCTCAAAGCCTGGCCGGAAGGGAGTTCGACCAACGCGGTCTGGCTCGGTCGCCGGGTGGTTCTGGGGGTCGAATCGCCGGACTCTCTGGCGCCGGTTCTTGAGGCCACTGGATTGCCGGTCGCGCGGGTCGTGACGTCGAACCTGGTTGTGCTCGAGGCCTCGAGCGCTCGCATGGCCGTCGCGGCGGCATCGCGTCTGGCGCGCCATCCCGCGGTGACCGTGTGCCACCCGGTCCGGCGCCGTCCGGTCAAACTCCACGGGCCCTACGCCCCGCGGCCTAACGACACATTGTTTCGTTATCAATGGCACCTCGAGAACCGGGATGCCAACACCGCTGCCGTCCTCGGCTTCGATCTCAACGCCCGGTCGGCTTGGGTGGACAACCAAGGCGAAGGCATCTTGGTCGCGACGGGGGACAACGGCATCGAGGCATCCCACCCGGACCTGGCCGCCAACATGACGAACCGGGTCCACCGCAACTTCATTACTGGCAAGGACGACGGGACTCCCGTGGCCAGCACGCAGGTGCATGCGACCGCCGTGGCCGGCCTCATTGCCGCCCGTGGCAACAATGCCCGGGGTGTTGCGGGAGTTGCGCCTCGGGCCCAATTGGCCAGTTGGGTCATCTTCGACCGATTTGACGGTTTGGCGGACGAGGAAACGGTCATGGACATGTTTCACTACCGATCCAACATCGTCAGCGTCCAGAACCACAGTTGGGGCAACGCCGATGTGGGGTTGCTGCGCCTGAGCGCGCTCGAGGACCAGGGGATCGCCGACGCGGTCGAACGCGGTCGCCAGGGGCGCGGTGTCGTGATCGTGCGGTCGGCCGGCAATGGCCGCATGAACCTGAGCGACCTCAACGACGATGGATTCGGCCAGGACCCGCGGGCGATTTCGGTCGGCGCCGTCCGCGCGAACGGACGCGCCGCGAGCTACAGCACGCCGGGCGCGCCCGTGCTCGTCGCCGCATTCAGCGGCGATGAGGACGTCAACACCCCGGATGGGTTGGTCACGAACTATCTGGCCGTGGCCACGACGGACCGCCAGGGGAGCCTCGGCTACAACACGTCCGGTCCGTCCCCGGACTATGGATTCCAGTCCACGGGGTTCAGCGGCACCTCGGCGTCGTCGCCGCAAATCGCCGGCCTCTGCGCGCTGGTTCTGGCCGCCAACCCCGATCTGACCTATCGCGACGTCCAGCAACTCCTGATCCTGTCGTCGCGCCAACTCGATCCGTCGGACCCGGATGTGCGGGCCAACGGCTCGGGATTGGCGGTCGGCCACAACGTGGGTTTTGGCGTGCCGGATGCCGGTCTGGCGGTCGAGTTGGCGCGCGCCTGGACGAATCGGCCGGCGCGAATCCGAACGACCGCGGCCTTTCGCCAGAGCATCGAGATTCCCGATGACGGACTGCGCGTCGTGATCGGGGGCAGCGATGTGCCGACCGAGTTGCAGTCGATTCCGGCCTGGCCCTCCGACGGTCCGCACCCGGATGCGCCCACCGGGGTGACGACGCTTGTGGATGTCGGCCAGGCGCTCACCCCTCTGGCGGTTGACTTGACGCACAAAGCGGCGCTGATCAAGCGAGGGGTCAACTACTTCGCCGACAAGATCGGCAAGGCGGCGGCGGCGGGCGCCCGGTTTGCCATCGTCTACAACAACGTCGACGCCGATCAACGGGTGTTCATGGCGGGGGCCGACATTCAGTTCGAGGCCATCCCGGCGGTGTTCATCGACCAAACACACGGCGAAGCCCTTCAGGCGTTCCTGGCAACCCACCCGGAGACCACCGCGCAGCTCCGGCTCAACTCGATCCAGTGCCCCGTGACGATCTCCGATACGCTGCTCTGCGAACACGTCAAGCTGCGCGCCACCTTCTCCCACCCGCGCCGGGCTGACGTGCGCGTGACGTTGCTCTCACCCGCCGGCACGCGCAGCGTGCTTCACCGTTTCAACAACGACACCGCTTCGGCTCTGACTGAATGGAGCTTCTACTCGATCCAGCACTTCTACGAGAGCAGCGCCGGTGTCTGGCAGGTCGAGGTCAGCGACGAAAACGCCGGCTCGACGGGACGCGTGGTCTCGCTGGATCTGACGGTCTACGGGGTGCGGATCGAGGATGTGGATCGCGACGGATTGGACGATCCGTGGGAATTGGCCTGGTTCGGCTCGCTGGATCAGGGGCCCGCCGGCGACCCCGACCAGGACGGTTGGAGCAACCTCCGCGAGCAACTCCTGGGGCGCAACCCGGCAGTCGCCGATCGGCCGTTCCGGCTCGATCTGTCCCGTTGGGACGCCCGGTGGGGCCGGCTCAGTTGGCCTGCCGGCGCGGGATTTCGGTACGAGGTGTCGATGCAATCCGCCCTGGGCGAGCCGCCTCAGGTTGTGTCCGAGCAAACCGGGCGGTTTCCTGAACTCGATCTCATTGTGCCTCTCACGGATGGGTCCCGCTTCTATCAGGTGCGCCAGGTGCAGGGCGATTAGCGAGGCTGCGCCTCAGACCTGCGAAGCCTGTCAGCCGGTCGTGCGCTCTGCGGCCCGACCTCACTCTGGGGCCTTCGACGCCTCGCTAAATGGCGCCGCTGCGCGGCGCCAAAAACTTGACTCATCTGGAATCCTTGACCGGTGAAGCTCTTTGCAGCGCATACTCGTCAGCCTTAGCCCGGATATTTCATAAGGCTTCGCGGGGTCTCATATCCGGGCTCTGGCA
>DAOOQY010000419.1:0-4660 GCA_035389025.1 Verrucomicrobiota bacterium | reverse complement strand
CGAGGGGGGCGATCATGCCGTTGTACAGTTCGGCGGGGCGCCACGGCTCCCCTGGCCGGCCTTTCTCGAACTTCTGGCCGGCCTTGTCCGCCTCGGCCTTTTCCTGTTCCCATCGCGCCAGGGCCTGGTCGTAGTTCCTCTTCTGCGCGGTGTAGGCATTCAGGATGTCCCGTTGGTAGCCTGCGTCGGCTTCCAGCGCCGCCTGGCTCATCCAGACCTCAGCCGGCGATCCCCCCCACGAGGTGTTGATCAGCCCGACCGGCACCTGGCGGGACCGTTCGAGTGCGCGCCCGAAGTAGTAGCCGACAGCCGAGAAGTTGGGCACGGTGGCAGGCGAGCACAGCGCCCACTTGGCAGGCACGTCGTCGACCGGCTCGAGCGCCTTCTTCTTCGGCACAGTGAACAGCCGGATTCGGGGGTTGTCAGCGGAGGCGATGTCCGCTTGCGGCTCGAACGAACGGTGGAGAGGCCACTCCATGTTCGATTGGCCGCTGCAAATCCAGACCTCGCCCACCAGCACATTGCCAATCTCGACCCGTTGCTTGCCGGTCACAACCATCGCGTCGGGCCCCCCGGCCCGCTCCGGGCGCAGCGTGACAGCCCATCGCCCGTCTGCGTCGGCGGTTGTCTTGACCGTCTGTTTGCGGAACTGAACGCTCACCGCCTCCTGCGGATCGGCCCAGCCCCAAATCTTGAGAGGACGCCCCTGCTGCAAGACCATGTTGTCGCTGAAGAGCCCGGGGAGCCGGACGTCGGCGCGCAGACCGCTGAGCGAGAGCAGCCAAAGGGCCGCCACGAGGGCCAGCAGCGTGACAGACAGGGATTTGGGGAAACGGACAATTCCAGGATTCGGTAAGCAACGCATGGGGACTAATCCACCGCAAGCCGGCTCGTTCGTCAACGGAGAAACCCACGCCCTGATGGTGCACAGGGCACTCGAACTTCGCTGGAGGACTAGCCCGGTTAGGAGTCCTCGCGAAGCGTGTGAAACAACCGGGCTAAACGGTCTCTTGACTTGCGATGGCAGGGGACGAGAGCCGTCCGCATTTCAGCCTGTTCGCCTTCACGAATCGGCGCTGCGTTCGCTGGACTACGACGGTGGCGACACGAGCTTGAGACCCACGACCCCGGCGATGATGAGCGCGATGCACACAATGCGAAACGCCTCTCTTGACTCGCCGAACAAGCCGATCCCGATGATCGCCGTGCCCGCTGCGCCGATACCGGTCCAGACCGCGTAGCCCGTGCCCAGGGGGATGGTCTTGAGCGCCGCGGCAAGAAAGCCGAAACTGGCAATCATGGCGGAGACAGTTGCCACGCTGGGCCAAAACCTGGAGAAATTCTCAGTGTATTTGAGGCCAACCGCCCATCCGATCTCGAGGAGACCGGCAGTGAGCAAACAAATCCAAGCCATGATTGGGATCGTGCTGGAGGAGCGTTGAATCTGCAACGGTTTTCAGAGTCGGCAGCGCGCCCGCGCCGGGAGGTTAGAACTGGACAGACAACTCGCGCGGGGTCGAAGTGTTGCCGAACCGAATCCAGACCAGGCGCTGGTCCGGATTCCAAGACCAGTCATCCAACTGTTGCCCGGCGAGGGTGACGGTTTTCGGCGTGTTGGCGGCATGCAGCAACACGATTGCCGGCGTGCCGGCCACGCCCTCCACATGCCAGCGCTTCGGGTCCGCGCCGGAGGCGGCGGCGGAGGCGACGGGGAGCGTCTTGCAGGCGGATGCCAGGACCGTCGGAGCAGGCAAACGGAGTTTGTCCAGATCAATGAGGAACCAGCGGCTGCCCGGCTCGATCGTGACCTCGACGCGCACCTTCAAGTCGGGATCGAACAGGTTGACGAAACGACCGCGCAAGGTCTTGGGCGCGCCGCCGACCGATTCATCGAGACCGGCAGCGACGACATAGGGGCCGCGTTCGAGAAGCAGGTAGTTCGTTTCGCGCCACTGCCGTGGGGACTTCGAGACGGCGGCTTTGACGCTGGCGACGACGTTCGAGTCGCCTTGGACGCTGGCCGCGGCGTGGGCGGGATTGTCGCGCCGCCACAGGACGGCGCCTTTGCCCACGGCGCGGGGGCCTTCGTCCGCCGGCGCCGCCGGATCGAGGGCTCCAGCCAGCCCGAGTTGTTCAAACAGGTGAATCCGAGGCGTCGCGTACTGTCGTCCTTCGGTATTCCACCACTCGCGCACCTGGTTGTACGGATCGGAATCATCGTCCCAGACCACCAGCACGCCGCCGGCGCGGACCCAATCCGCCAGCGGTCGGTGCGCATGTTCGGACATGGGTTTTTGTCCGTGATAGCTCATGAGGAGGACGGCGAAGTCATTCAGGGAATTGGTCGATGTGATGTTCTCGATCACGACGGGGGCGACGGGCATTCCGCGTTTCAACAGAGGGAGGGCGAGTCCATAGACGTGGCTGAGGTGTGGATCGCTCGGGGCGGGGTCGCCGCGCTGGAACATGAGTGAATCGCTGACGAGAATGCCGAGCCCCTCGGTGCCGCAGTCCCAGCGGACGCTGGTTTGCCGGAGATCGTTCAAGGCGTTGAAGACCGTTTGAAGCTCGGCGGCATAGGCTGGCGGGATCGGTTCGCGCTCCTGCGGATTGCCCTTCTTGGGGTAGCGTCCGCCAAAGACGCGCTCGGGCCAGGGCGCGACCTCGTACTGCCAGACATCGGGCTGGAGCAAGGAGGCCACCAGGGTGGATTCCCAGTTCGTGCGATAATCCTCCCAGTCGTGATCGGGATTGTCCTCGATCGGGTCGTTCAAATACCAGACCGTCCGGCCCGTCGAGCGGACGAGGTCCTGCATCGAGCCGTATTCGAGGAAGGCGGTCTCGAAGGTGCGTTCCTTGAGCTTGCCGCGAAAGAGGTTCGGGGTGCGCGACGTGCCGGTCCAGACCTGGGCGATGTAGCCGTCGCATCCGTCGAGCCGGCCCAGACTCGACTCCGGACTCACGATCCGCCAGTGGGCGTAGTTGAGGAGGCTGTGGGACGGGACGTAGCATCGGACTCGCTTGCCTGTTCGTCGGTTCCAATCCTGGACGCAGTCGAAGACCTGCTGGAGCGCCCGGCGATAGAGAAAGTACTTGAGTTTCGACGCGCGCCATTGGGCGTCGACGCTGGTGTGTGGCGGTTGCCAATCCTCGGAGTAATGGGCGCGCCACGCGCGCTTGAAGCCCTCCGAGTAACCGCCACGGACCCAGAACTCGGGCTCTTCGAGGTGGATGGCGTCGACACCGGCATCAAGGGCGCGCTGGACGCCGACGCACAGGAACCGCCCGTAGTTCTCGCCGGGGCACATGTAGTAGACGTCGCCGCCGTGGCTGATCTTCCGGCCCTGTCGGTCGGTCTGGGCCTCGTCCTCGTGGTTGACGCCGTCGAAGCGCCCGTACAAATAGTCCTGGTAGTTGCCCCACGATACGCCGGTCATGACGTGAATCCGGTAGCCGCGATCCCGCCACGTCCGGATGCGCCCGCCGAGGGCCGGATCGATGCCGTACACGATCGCCACGTCCGATCTCAGATTGCCGTTCGGGCTCCAGCCCTGACCGGTCTGGAAACAGGTCCGTTCCAGCCGCGCCAGCGGGTCCTCGGGGAAGGCGGGCGGCAGGTCGGCGGCGAGAAGGCCGCACGTCAGGAGGGCGCCGGCCAGCCCGGGCATTGCACAAGACCTCATCTGAGCTGTTCTGATCTCCGGGGTCGCGGGACTGACACGCCGCGGGGCGGGTCACGGCTTGGCCGGGGCCAGGGGCCGAATTCGGATGTTACGGAAATCGAACGCTCTCTCTTCCGCCTGGATACCGAGGTAACCCTCGGTTGCATCGAGCGCATCGCTTTCCCAGGCCCGCTCGCCGTCGACATCGAGCGTGATCTGTTTCCCCTTCACTTCGATGCGGAACTTGACCCACTGATTGAGCGGGAGCTTGGGTGTCTCCGAAGGCACGACCGGGCGCGTCCCTCTCACCAGCCCGCCGAGGGCATCGTACCGCAAGTTCACCTGCCAGCCATCCTTCGGCCACGGTTTGCCTTCGAGCCCGGCGCGGATGAAGATGCCGCTGTCGTACTGGGGCACGAGGGCGCGCCACTCGAATTCGAGAACGAAATCGCGGTATTGCTTCTCGGTGCGGAGCCATCCCATCCCGCTCACGAGGCGCAGGTTGCCCTCGACCACGTCGAACTTGGTGTCGTGGACGCCGACCCAGCCCGAGAGGTCTTTGCCGTTGAAGAGGGAATCCCAGTTGTCCTTGGCGGACTCAGCCGCCGATGCGGAACTCGAGACCAGGGCGCAGAGCACGAGCATTTGCGCCAGATGGGACCGAAGCGTTTTCATGGGGCGCGACCCTAATCGGGGCTGGTCTGAAAATCCAGCGGCAACTAGCCTGCATTTCTCACCACTTTTTGCCACCGCAGAGCCGGAGTTCTCAAGAGAGGTCAGCATGCAGGCTAGGAAAGCAAAACCGCGCCGGGTCCGAGAGTCAGGGAAATGCAACGCACTGTTCCCATGGAAGAACGCCTTCATGACCGACGGAATGCTCCCGGTTCCTTTTCTGGGCGCGGTTTTGCCACAGCCCGGACATCCGATTACGCGCAGCGGTGCCGCTTAGGGTCTGTGCAAAAATTACTTCCGATTTTGGCGGGAGCGCCACCGGGCCA
>DAOOQY010000418.1:0-4669 GCA_035389025.1 Verrucomicrobiota bacterium | reverse complement strand
AAATGGCCGCCCATGTTTCTGCAAATAAAAGGGTTGGAACTAAGCGCCATTCGCCCCGGTGCCCTCACCGGGCGACAGAAGGCCGACAACGATCAGATGCACCGCGCGAGCCCCCGCGCTGCTCGTTATTCGCGGCCGCTCCGCCAAACCCTACGGCCGCGCTTCATTCAGTTGGCCGCCGCATGGCCGAGGCGTCCGGGAGCCAATTCCCGGAGCAGACCGCGCAGGTTCTCCCGCGCCCAGCGTTGGAACGTCAGGTTGCAGAGACCGCACACGATCAGCCAGAGCAGGGGCAGGGCAAGTGGCCCTTGAACGCCCGTGAAGAACAGCGCGAACAGAAAGACCGCCCAGGGCACAACAAGGATGCGCACCGCGGTGCCGATGAATGCCTGGTTGGCTTTGCGGCTCGACAGTCCCAGCCACAGACCCACCCACGCCAGCGCATACAGGTCCCAGACGAACACAAGCGCCCCGACCAGCGTCATCAGCCCCATGTCCGATCCCAGTCCGTTCAGCCCCCCGCTGGCCGCCAGCGTGAAGACCTCCACGGCCAGGATGGCCAGCGCAGGCACGCCGAAAATCCGCCCCAGGGACAGCCAGTGGCCCCGAAGAATCTCGGCGACGGACAATGGCGTGGTCAGGAGCAGTTCGAGGGCGCCTGTCTGCCGTTCCTGCGTCCAGCGCTGGCTCGCCTCGGAGGCCATCAGCCACTTCAGCGGGGCGTGCAGAAACAGGGCGATCAGGAACGTGCTGTTCCAGGTGTCGCTCGCCATCCCCATCCGCCACCACCACAGCAGCCAGACGAACAACGCCAACCCAACAGCCCCCCACAGCAGCCGAATCTTGAGCTGGTTGCGGCTCGCCAGCCACAGAACCGGATTCCGATCCAGCAGGCGCCGGCGCGCGTGTTGGCGCTCGATCGCCGTGCCGAAATTGAGCATGTGCCAGCGGTCCCGCCACAGCGCGCCCGCCTTCAGCACGCCCTGCTCTCGCCACGCCCGACGCGTGAGCCAGGCGGCGCTCCCGAGAAACAGCCAAGCCAATCCGTGCGTCCCCGACACGGCCCAGCCCAGCAGGGCGCCCTCCCGGTTCGCCGCCACGCCCGACGCCAGTTCGAGCGCCGAACTGGGGTTGGCGGCCAGCAGGATGCCAAGGCCCGTGTTGCCCCCGATGACCGACCGCAGCCACGGGCCGACACCGGCAAAGAGGAACAGGATGAAGACGGCGAGCGCGAACGCGCTGCTCGCCTGGGTGCTCGCCGCCGAAACGCACATGCCCACCGCGAGCGAGAAGAACAGCGCATTGCCCAGAACCAGGGCCATCGCCCCGAATTCGACCAAACGCACACCGCCAAGCAGGATCGGAATCGCCAAAACCGGCAGCGCCGCCATCAGGCTGAACAGCGCGGTCACCGACGCCGCAACCAGCTTGCCGCCCACAATGTCGTAACTGCGCAGGTCGGTCAGAAACAGCAGCCCCAAGCTCCCGTCCCGCCTTTCTTCGCTCAGGACATCCGCCGTGAACAGCGGCCCCGCTGCCAGGCAAAACAGGTATCCAACGAAAGCCAGCGTTCGGAAAAGCTCCCTTCCGATCCCCGTCGTCCCCGTCCATTCGCCTTGGTACCACAGGTTGATCCCGCCCACCGCCACCGCCAAAGCCGCCGCCACCAGCCGCGCCCAGAAGGCGCCCGGGCGCCGCGACGCCACAAGCAACTCGCGCTGGACGATCGGGAAAAGCGTCATATCGCGGTCGAGGCGCCGCTCGAGTCATTCCCAGCCCCCGTCTTCATGTCAGAGTTCGACATTCCCCAAAGATGCGCCTCACGGCATGGTCCCGGATTCGCCGGCCACCACTTGCGCCATGGTCCATCCGCCATGCGGACCCGGCCGCCGTCGTCTGAACCGGGCGCCAAACTCCCATTCATGAGTCTGCGCCGCCGCGCTCCGGAGATGGCGCCGCAGCCGCCCGCGCGCCCACAGGATGATCAGCACATTCTTCCCCACCCAGCCCAAGGTTCGAAACACCATCGAGTAACCGACCATTCCACCCCCAAGCGCCCGCAGGATCGGACTGGTGTTGAGATAGGTCACGAGTTTCACGGGGATCAGCGAGGAGAGATTCGGGAACAGGACGCCCAGCGTCCATGGCCCCAACACAACCCAGGCAAAAGTCTTCAGAATCACGAAGGTCGGGCGGCGCGACGCCAGGCTCAGCCACGCCCCCAGCCAGCAGATGGCGAACACATCGGTCACGAAGTTGAGCAGGCTGCTCCCGGCGCTGAAGGCGTAGTGCTGCAGCAGGCCGGGACTGAACGGGCCGCGCTGGGCCGCAAGCCGCCAGCTCTCCCCGATGTAGAAGACGTGCAGCAGGGCGATCACCGCCACCGGCCCGGCAAACAAGAGCCACAGCGCCCGCCAATGACCGCGCAACAGCGTGCGCGCCGGCATCGGCGAGGTGAGAATCAACTCGAGAGCCCCCGTGCGGCGCGCCTCGATCCAGAAACGGCATGCCATCACGCACAACCAGACCCGGTTCGTGAACACCAGCGCGTAGGAGAAGTAGGTGTGAAAGGCCGAGGCCCCGGTGTTGGCGCGGTAGCCGTGCGTCAGCCAATAGACGTTCACCGCGACCAGCGACACCAACGCCCAGAAAATCCAATGCGGCCACCGCAGCCGGGCGGCCACCGCATACACCGGATTCGTCTCGAGCCGCCGCTTGTACGTCGCCCGCCACCCCGCCGTGTACCCCAGCCGCCACAGCCAGCGATGCGCAATCGGTTTCTCCTCCGGACTCTCCCTCCACAGCCGCGGCAGCCAAAGGGCGGTCAGCCCCATGCACAGGCAACTCATCCCGCACACCAACGCCAGCGAAACCCAAAACGCGCCCGGCGCCGTCGTGTACGCGCGTTCGCTCGCCAGATACCCCGTGTAGGCCGGACTCATCAGGGCCGCCGGCAACGGATCGGGCAGCGGCCGGGTAAACAGACCCGACCCGAACACCGCCGCCAAGCCCGGAATCAACCCGCTGACGCCCAGAATCGCCGCCGCCGATCCGAGAATGGCTTTGGATTGATCGCGGCTGAGGGTCGAGACGAACATCCCCGCGGCCAGCGAGAACAGGATGGCGTTCACCACCGCCAGGGCCGTCCGCATGTACTCCCCCGCCGTCACTCCGCCCATCAGCAGCGGAATCCCCAGCGCCGGCAGAATGGCCAGCAGCCCGTAAAAGCCCGCCAGCGAGTTCGCCAGCCACTTCCCCAACACCACGTCGTAACTCCGCAGTTCGGTCAGGAAAAGCAGCCCCAGCGTCCCTTCCCGCTTCTCCTCGCTGATGCAGTCCGCCGTGATGAACGGGCCGACCAACAGACAGTAGCCGAACGCCAGAATCGTCAGGTACGAGAACAGCCACCGCCCCGCCGTCACGGGCGCCTGGGTCTTGGCAATCCACAAAGCAATCCAGGCGCTGACCACAAAGGCCGCCGCCGCCGCGGCCAGTCGCACCCAGTGCGTCTTCGATCGCCGCGCCGCCGTCCGCAATTCCCGGTCCACAACGGGAAACAGTGTCAACACGCGCCCGAGTCTAGCCCGGATTCCTCACCACTTGAAGGAGTAATCTGAAATCCGGGCTGTGGCAAAACCGCGCCGGGACAGGGGGGAATGAGGATCCGTTCATATTGGAAAACGCATTCCCGAACGGACACTCCGTCGCGGCCTTCCCTCTCTCCACCCGGGCGCGGTTTTGCTTTTCTAGCGCGCATGGTTGACTCTGTCGATGACATCGGCCTCGCGTTGTCAAGAACCTGGTGAGAAATGCGCGCCAGGAGCGCAGCCCCAGACTCCAAGGCCGAATCGCGCAAGAACAATCCTTGCCATCCGTATCGGGCCGGGAGACCATGCGCGCCAAGGCATCATCGATGCGATGCCCAACCACGCGCATCAACCTCCAAACCTTAACCCCGATCATGAACTCCTCCTCACCCTCCACCCGCCGCGAGTTCCTCAAGACCTCCGCCGCCTTCGCCGCCGGAGCCATCGCCGCCGGAGCCATCGCCCGGCCCGGCTACGCCGCCGAGAACAACACAATCAAGATCGCCCTCATCGGGTGCGGCGGACGCGGCACGGGTGCCGCCGGCCAGGCCTTGTCGACCAAAGGCCCCACCCAACTCTGGGCCATGGCCGATTTCTTCCCGCATCGGCTCGACAACAGCCTCAAGGGCTTGTCGGCCCAGTTCCCCAAACAGGTCGACGTCCCGCCCGAACGGCGCTTCGTCGGGCTCGACGGTTTCAAGCGGGCGATGGAAACGCTCGGACGCGGGGATGTTGTGCTGCTGGCCACGCCGCCCGCGTTCCGCCCGATTCACTTCGCCCACGCGGTCGAGAAAGGGCTGCATGTGTTCATGGAAAAGTCCTTTGCCGTGGACGCCCCAGGCACCCGGCTCGTCTTGCAGATCGGCAAGCGCGCCGCCGAGAAGAACCTCAAGGTCGCCGGCGGCCTCATGAGCCGACACTCGAAACCGCTCGAAGAAGCCGTGCGGCAGATCCACGACGGCCTCATCGGCGAGGTGATCACCGCCTGGGCCTACCGCATGCATGGTCCGGTCAGCGTCAGCCCACGCCAGGCCGGCATGAGCGAATTGGCCTACCAGATCGCCAACTACAGTTGCTTCACC
>DAOOQY010000417.1:0-4680 GCA_035389025.1 Verrucomicrobiota bacterium | reverse complement strand
TGGGCGAGAGGCGCGACTTCACCTCGTTACGTCGAAAGGCCAGAAAGCGAATGGGCTTCTTCACCGCCACACGGTGGACGCGCCAGCGGAACTGCGGTTTGTAGAGGATGCTCTCCAGCAGGCCGCGCGCCGCGCTGGGCGTGATGACGGGATAACTCACGCGCTCAACTTTCATTTCCGGACGGGTGAAGCAGGCGAGGTTGCCCCAGGTTTTCAGGTGAATGGTCATAGTTTTCAATGTGAGTATCCCTCCCAGTTGAAGAGAAGAAGAAGAGAATTCCCTGGCGATCCGGAAGTGGTAAACGCCTTCAGCGTGCCTGTGTCTTCAGCTTTCTGCAGGCCGAAACCGCCTGCGAGACTGCCTGCACGGGTGTACCGGCTGGGAGGTCAGGCGAATCGTAACTGGGTTGGGGAAGCACCTGCTCGTCCCAATGATGCATACGGGATCTTGGTCGTAAGGTGACCCTCCATATCAGACATGACCGGCGGTTCTGAGCGTTCGGTTTGTTCACATTCGTGGCGTCCATTTAGCATATCACAGGCAATTCAATTGCAAAGACTGTATGCTGGCTTTGTGAAATGTCAATAGATTTCTTTCCTCCCTCGTGGTGAAATCATATGTCACCCGCATGGGTGCGGATTGAAACATTGATTTGCCTGTGATCAGCGGTCGCCAGCCGGATGGGAATCCGGCTGGCTTCTTCTTGCTTGCTGTGCCCCACGATCGTTGTCGAGTCATTTGCATTGCATTACTCAGCACACGCAATCCAAGCCGCCGGCATGACACGCACCGAGATCCTCGTCATAGTGGGAGTTCCAAAACCAGACGCCTTCGATGGCCTCTTCAATGTAATGGAGATCCTGGGCTTTGAGGAACTCACCCATGTGAAGGTTGACAGAGAATCGTTGGACGCACCTCCACTCTTGGAGCGCGAGGTGCTTTTCACGCCGGAGCTTGGTGATGATCTCCTCGCCGTCTTTCCATTTAACGAGGACGGTCCGGGTGTCGTCGCTCATGAGACGGCATTCCTCGGCCGCTTTCGGGAAATCGAACGCCTTGGTGGCGGCGAAGACGGGGTCGGCTTCGGCGGAGTTGCGTCCCAGGATGGAATAGAGTTCCGCGAAGTAGGCAGCATAGAGATCGGGTTGCTGTGCCCGCGCTCCTGGATGGCGCGCCAGGAATTCTTCGGTCTTCGCGGCTGCCACTCGATACGGGCCGGGTGGCGTGCCGCCCGATTCCGGTCGGAACACAATCACGGGCCTTGGGTCGGGATGCCGTCCCTCACGGTTGCACCGGCCTGCTGTCTGGATGATGGAATCGAGCGGACCCAGTGCGCGGAAGGCGACGGGGAAATCCACGTCCACGCCAGCCTCGATGAGCTGGGTGGAGATGAGCAGGCACGGCTCGTTGACTTTGGGATCAAGGCGGCGTCTGACCTCAGCGAGTGTTTCTTGCCGGTGCGCTGGGCAGAGGCGGGCGGAGAGGTGGAAACGCGCAGCCGGCGGGAGCAAGCCAAACAGCTCTCGCGCATCTTTGGTGGTGTTGACGACGCAGAGAACCTGCAGATGGCCGCTGAGTTGTGCAGCGACATCGCTCCACGAAACCCGGCTGTCGGGCGCTGGGAGTTCGATGCGGGTGCGGCACATGGTCTCAGCCATCGCACTGGGGTTGGATGAGATTTCCACCGGCGCCCAGCCGTAGGGCAGCGCAGGTCCGGCAGATGCAAACGCAGGCTGTGTGGCCGTCATGAAAACCGCCGTCACGCCGTAGGGTTCCTGGGTGAGCAGGCCGACGGCAGAAAGCAGCGAAGGCACGAGGTGCGCGGGGAGCGTTTGCACTTCGTCAAAGAGCACCACGGAACGCGCAATATTGTGGAGCTTGCGGCACTCGCTCGGTTTGTGAGCGAAGAGGCTTTCGAAGAACTGAACGCTTGTGGTGACAACAACAGGCGAGGTCCAGTTCTCCGCAGAGAGTCGCGCCCGGCGCAGACGCTCCTCTTCCGCGTCCTTGCCAAGATCGTCTTTGCGCTCCCGCGGGGCTACAGAGCTGTGGTGTTCGAGCACGTAGTCCGGGCCGTACTTCCCCTCATACACTTCCCGGAACACGCGCGCCGTCTGTTCGATGATGCTGGTGTAGGGGATGACAACGATGACGCGGCGCAGCCGGCGCGGGTCATCCTCGGGAAGCGGGGTGTTGTGATGGGCGATGTGCTTGAGGGCGAACGCCAGCGAGGAGAGCGTCTTGCCGCTGCCGGTGGGCGCGCTCAGCGTGAACAGTCCAGGAGGACCTTGCGCAGCATCTATGCAGTCGGCCAATAGTTGGCGACGGAGCTCGTTGACGGCGCCAGCCCCTTCTCGTGCCCGCAAGTTCGCCAAGAGCAGCCCGAAGGCGCGCTCGGCCTGGAGCGGAAGCGCAATTCGCTGCCTCGCCGCTTCGGGATCGAAGTGCCGTTCTGTATCGAGGAAATCCGCGTCCACCAAGCAACTGAAGAGGAACCTTGCACGTAGCGCATTCGCGAAATGATCCTTGCCTGGCGCCGGCAGCTCACCCCGGAGGTGCAGGCCGTCTTCCTCCTGAAAACGCTTCAGCAGCTCGGCGATTGATTCAGCGCAACCGGTGTGCTCTCGCCATGACTCGTGCTGCTTGGCTCGCTCGCGCGTCTGAGCCAAATCGCTTGCCGCAGGAAGCCCAGTGTGATGTCCGTCCACTGCGTAGGCCACCAACGCCGCTTTGTATTTATCCATCGCGTGAACTGCTCCCGCAGCCCAATGGTTGATTCCGTGAATCGACTGGTTATGGAGGCGATCCTGAAAGCGTTTGGCGTACTTTCCAAAGTCATGCAGCAAGCCCGCCATTTCAGCCTCTTTCTCGAGGCGGAGAGGACGCGCGAAGCGCTTGGCCAATGCTGACACCGCCATTAGATGGTCCTTGAGCAACTGCCAGCGGTTTTCATCGGCGACCCGCCTGCCGTGTTCGTCCTCCGCCGTGTGCGCGTAGAATCTCACGGCTATTCAAGGGCGGCTTCGCGCCGGGGTCGGTGGAGGCAAACGATGCCACGACCCAGCAACGGATTGTCCGGCCGCGTCCACATGGCTGTTGGGCCGGCAATTTCGAGTTTGAGGGGGTAGGGTTTCATGGCAGCATGGCGGTGATTTCAACATGGACAAGGGGCATTGGCAAGCGGCGGAGTCCGCGGACAGGTCTGGGCACTGCGCGGGAGGGACCCACGGGGCGGTTGACCCGGTGGGCGGCGAGGCGTTTGGATGCGTCGTCGAGGGGCGCCATTCTGCGGATTCGACTGCCATTCATTGTCCGCCAGGATAGACCAGGGGGTCTGACAACCGCTGACACTCCCCTCAGAAAACACTCGATGAGATTTGTAGCCGGGAGCGGAGAGTGGAGAGTTGAGAGTTGAGAGTTGAGAGTGATGAGTGTTGAGTGTTGAACGTTGGCAGGGACGGATTTGCGTTGATGTCCTGTTCGGTTGGCATCCAGGTGCGACCTCCAAACCCCTCATGAATCAAGACGAAACATGAAGGGAAACGCAGGAGGTCATCCGTCCCTGATGATCCGCCCCAATTCATGAGGGACTCTTCCCTCTGCGTCCTCTGCGTCTCTGTGGTGAATCCCATTCGCTGACTGTCAGCGTCCCGGATTGAACCGCAGAGGCACAGCGCGGCGGAGGAACATGTGGTGATACTTGTTACGGGCCAAGAACTCCTCGCTTGGGCGGCGGCCTGGTCCGTTGTGTGTCTCGCGGCGAACGGGCCTTTGACACGGAGGCAGATAGGTGCGGATCGCACAGGTCAGGAAATGCGGTTGAAGGCGGCGGTGCCGGGGTCTAGTTTTCGACCATGCAGACGAAGATCGAGAAGATCGGTGACGGATTCGGCGTGCTCCTGCCGAAAGAGTTGCTGGACGCCTGCGGTTTTGGCACCGAAGCCACAGTCACCCTGCGGGACAAGGAGTTGGTCGTGGCTCCGACTCCGCGTCGCCCCCGTGAAGGCTGGGAGGATGCGCTGCGCGCCATTCCAAAAGGGGAGCTCGAGCGAGATTTCGCCGAATTGGAGGCCTTCCGCGAGACACCGAGCGAATGGGATGTGACCGAATGGCAGTGGCCCGAAGGCGATTCCCATGAAAAGGTTTGAGGTCTGGCTGGCGCGGTTGGATCCCGCCGAAGGCTCGGAGATGTGCAAGACCCGCCCGGTGGTCATTGTGTCGCCCGACGAGATGAACGCTCGCTTGTTGACCGTGCTGGTGGCCCCGCTGACGAAAGGCGGCTTCCGCGCGCCGTTTCGTGTCCCCTGCCGTTTCGCGGGTGTCGAAGGACAAGTGGCGCTGGACCATGTGCGCGGCTTGTCCAAGCCGCGTTGTCTGCGCCGTCTGGGCACCGTGGACGCGCTGGCGGGCGCGGAAATCCTCCGCCAGTTGCGGGAGATGTTTGCGGAGTAGGCGGCCAGCCCGGCGGGGTATTTGCGGCGCGCGAAATGGGCCGGAGCGCCTTTGGCGCGGAGACTGCGGGGATTGCGTCGTTCGACTCTCATGGCTGGCTCAAGGGCAGTAATCCAGGTTCGTGAGTGTTGGGTCCATGACGTTGATGCCCGCCGCGGAGCGGCTTCGTTCAACCGTGAATCCGCTCGCTTCGTCATTCATGATCGTTCCTCGCTTTCTTGTTTCCG
>DAOOQY010000416.1:0-4681 GCA_035389025.1 Verrucomicrobiota bacterium | reverse complement strand
CCACCGTGGCCTCCGCATTGAGCAATCCCTTTACGGTCTGGCTCAATGCGGAGGCCACGGTGGATGTGCTCTGCACTGCCGGGCCGCCCGTTGGGGATTCCGACGGCACCGGATACATGTTGCACTTTGCAGATGTGAAAGCTGGCGACACCATTGACTTTCACGCCAGCCCTACGAATCTCGCATTGGTCCATTTCAATGTCGCCAATGGCGAAGGGCTGGATTCGCCGCGAGTCACACTTTGGCCGACATTTCCGGGCGTATCATTGCCTTCCGGCGGCCCTTGTTTTGTTCGGGATCCGGTCGTCCGTTGGCATGAGCTGCACCTGTGGATGACACCCGAGCCAGCGTGTTTCGGCTTTGGCGCCTGGCCTGACGATCCATCCTACCCGTACAACTTCAACCCCCGTGTGCTTGATCTGGCGGCCGGCCAAAGTTACAGCCTGAACTCGGGCGGCAGCCTGGCTCCGCGGGTCTGGTTCTCCGAGGCGGAACCCCAAAAGTTGTGGGTCGAGCTCAAAAGCGAGTACGGGAGTGATATCTGCTCATTCATTCCCAACGACCCACCAGGAGCGCCTCTGGTTCGGATGTACGATCAGGCTGGCAACCTGATCGAATCCTCCCGTCTGAACGGCACGGTCCGGACTTTCGATTATGACCTTCATGGACGACGCTATGAAATTGACATGGATCTCGGTTTCTTTGGCCACTACCTGCTGAGCGGCGCCTGTTTGTCTCCCACCAACACGCTGGTTATGGTCAGGCAGGAAACGCCGCACTTCACGCTGGATTTGCCAACCCAGTTCGCGTCACTGGCTTCCACCCTGACGAACCACGCGGAGGAGGCTTACTCAACCATGCAGATGGCTTTGAACTCCCAGCCTGGGGTGAAACTGCACTTCTTTCCGACCCTGGTTGAGGCCGGCTGGGCAGGCGGAGCGACTTTCGCTGCGCATATCAATTTCCTAAAGGACCCTCGAGCGATGGACTATCCGGATGACACATTCAAGGGGGCGTTCTGCCACGAGGTCGGGCATGTGTTCCAGGGACAAAGCCGAGGTCTCTACGAGTTCGGAAGCCCGGTACAGGCGCATGCGGAAGCCCAGGCATCCGTGCTGCGGAACGTGGCGGAAGAAGGCTGGACCGGCGTGCGGGCGGCGCGGCGGGTGGACGTGGAGCACCGGGAGAACTTCTTCATGGCGCTTTACCGGCAGCACGGCTATCTGGAGGAGCTTCAGCGCGGCGATTGCCCCGAGTGTTTCGAGGATTATTGGCGTTATTACTTCATCATCAGCCATCTCAAGGACATTTACGGCCCCGCGATCCTGCAGGGCTATGCGCAACGATGGGGCGGCTGGAAAACACGGCCATACCTCGAGGAATTTGCCGGAGGAAATGGCCTCTCCAACGAGGATCTGGTTTGCGGTCTTTATTCACTGGCGGCGGGGAGCGATCTGAGTTGGCTTTTCCAGGCCGCAGGCTTTCCCGTCTTGCCTGACAAGGTGCGCTTGCTCACCGACTGGTGGGCCACGCAAAACCGGCAGCCCTCCATCACGAATATCACGGTGGATGCCGGCTCGGTGCATCTGGCCTGGGACGTCCCGACCAATCGGTTCATCGTCGAACGGTCCGAGTCGTTGAATGGGTGGTGGTGTGCGGCAACTTCCGCCGGGAAATGGGACCATAATGTCCGGATGCCGCGGGCACCCGGCCAGCAGGGCTTCTTTCGCCTGCAGTTCGGACTCGAAGCCGTGGATCTGCCGGACGTTCAATTGGCCAACGCCCTTCGAACTCAAGTGTCCTACAAGATCGAGCCGACCAACGCGCTCTACGACGTCGAACTGCGGCAATTTGGGTTTCTTGATCTTACAGGCCAAGGCATCACGAATCTGGCCGGCCTGGAATACTGCCGATCCCGCCTTTGGGTTTTGGTGGCCAACCAAAACCTGATTTCCGACCTGTCACCGCTGGCCGGGTTGACCAATCTCGGTACGCTGCACTTGTACCAAAACCGCGTTCAAAGCCTGGCCGGTCTGGGAATGCAGAGGCGACTGACGGCCTTGCACCTGGGCAACAACCAGATCGGCGACCTGTCACTCCTGAGCACGCTTACCAATGTGAACTGGCTGATGCTCCACGACAACCAAGTGAGCAGTCTGGCCGGGCTGGAGACGCTGGCAAGTTTGAACGTCCTGAATCTGTGGAATAATCAGGTCAGCAGCTTAAGCGCTATTACCAATCTGCATTTGCTGTCCAACCTGAACGTGGGCATGAACCTGTTGACCAGCCTGGAGGGTCTGGCTGGGCTCACCAACTTGCACGACCTGGTGGTGTCGGGCAACCCGCTAAGCCCCGAAGCCGTCACCAATCAAATCCCGGTGCTACGCCAGCGTGGCGTCAACGTCATCTGGCCCTGACTCTCGGTTGCGGTGACTGGGGGACCCCTGTCGTTGGCAAGAATGACATCGGGCTGTTCGGGGATTGACAGACATGACTCTTGATGACGCGTAAATGTCCCTGGAACGAGCGGGTTCGGAATGTTGTTTCCCATCCCAGAATGGTCGCCAACCGATGGTGGCCTTCTTGACTTCCGCTCCCGGAAGTGATATCGATTCAAACAATCCCGTAGAGAATCGAACGCGTGCCGTCTCGGAAACAATGAGACCCGCGCAAACCAAACAGGAGGAACGTCGCATGGGAGCTGGCACAGTGGCAATTGGGGCGTTGCTCGGCATCTTGGCCCTGGCGTGCCCTATGGTCCGCGGGGCGACTTGGCATCGGATGGGCGCCCCGCCGGGTGGCAACATCGGCGCGCTGGCTATCGACCCTGTCAATCCCTCCGTGCTGTACGCGGGCGCCAGGGACGGGGGCATTTTCAAGTCGATCAACGGCGGCGCGAGTTGGCGCCCCGCGCGCGAGGGGCTCGAAGCGGACGTGCCCTGCCAGATCGCGAGTGCCGCCGAGGATCCAGGTCTGCTCTATGCCGCAGCCATCTGCGAACCCACGCCGCTGGGCAGCAGCGTCTTCAAAAGCGTCGATGGGGGCGCGCACTGGACCACGCTGGCGCTGCCGCCGGACAATTGGCATTCGGTGCTGACGGTTCGTTCCGAGGTCGGCGAGCGCATCGTCCTTGCGGGAGGCGATGAGACCCTCTGCCGGAGCGCGGACGGAGGCAACGCATTCTCGGTGGTGATGTCGGAGGTCTGGGTCAACGGTTTCGCCGCCGCCCCCGCGGAACCGCGCTTAATCTACTTGGCGACTTACACAAAAGGCCTGTGGCAGAGCCGGGACTACGGCGCGACGTGGCAGCGGATCGCTACCTTTCCGTTCCCAAGCGCCGACGGCGTGGCGGTCGACCCGGAGGTGTCCAACCGTGTCTTCGTCGGCTGCGGCGAAGCTGGCCTCTTCCTGACCGAGGATGGCGGCAGCACCTGGGACTGTGTCTTGACGAACCACACGATCGGGGTGTGCATTGCTCCGAGCAACCGCATGGTTGTCTGGGCGACGCAAGAGGGGACCGGGCCGGTGCTCGCCGATCCACCGGAGCTCCTCAGATCCTTTGACGGAGGAGCCACTTGGACTCAGGTGGAGGTGCCGACCATCGATCAGTACCTCGACAACTTACCCACTGCGCTCGAGATCGACCCGTTCGACCCGGACCGGGTCTTGGTCGGTTTCTGGCGAGCCGGTGTGTTTCTGACGCGTGACGGAGGCGACACGTGGATTCAGTCGCCCCTCATGGCGACAACCGTCTCGGCCTTGGCGGTGGACCCGAAGAATCCCCAGTGCCTGCTGGCCGGGACGGTGAACGCGGGATGCTGGAAGACCGTCGACGGGGGAACCACCTGGCTGAAGGCATCGGAGAACTGGACCGAAGCCAACATGACCGTGGCAGCCCTGGCTTTCCATCCCGATAATCCTCAGATTGCTTTTCTCGGCGCCAGTGACGTGGGCGTCTTCCGGAGCACCGATGCCGGCAGCACTTGGTGGCCCACCTCGCTGACCGCCGGCACGTTCGTAGATTTCGCTTTTGGCCCCCTCTCCCCGGTCGGCCCGGCCTCCCGCGTCCTCTGGGTCGCTGCCAGGGAATACAGTGGCAGCATGGGCGCTTGGCGGAGTGACGACGGAGGGGTGACTTGGACGCAGAAATCTGGCGCGAAGAAGATCAGCGCGGTGGCGGTCCATCCCCAGAACCCCGATATTGTGCTCTTGGGGGGCAACCGCCCCTGGCCGCTCTTACACGGCATCCTCGAGCGCTCGGCCGATGGAGGCGAGACCTGGACCACGGTCTACGTTTACAGGGAGACCCCCAGTTGCGTCGATGACCTGCTGTTCGATCCCGTTCAACCTTCGGTCGTTTACGCGGCGAGCCAACACAACATGATTCTGAAGTCCGTGGACGCCGGCCTCACCTGGATCACGAACTGGGGCGGCTGGGACCCCGGTGGCCGGGTCGGGCAACTGGCGATCGCTCCTGACGATCATCTCCACCTCCACGCAACAACCGGGGGCGGCATGTGTCGCGGCGTCGGCGGCGGGTACTGGTCCAGCCCGGACGGCGGACTGTCGTGGAACCAGGACAACGGCGGTTTGTGGCAGTGGGAACTCTCCTCGCTCGCCATTGGCTGCGACATGGCGTCCGACCGCCCGGTCCTTTACGTGGGCTGCGCGAGTGCGGGCC
>DAOOQY010000415.1:0-4683 GCA_035389025.1 Verrucomicrobiota bacterium | reverse complement strand
ATCGCCGGCGCAACCGCATGCGCCCCTGGATTGCATACGCCTCCCGCGCCCGGCGGGCGGCGCCCGCGATCCTCGTCGCGCTCTGCCTCCGCATTCTGCCAGGCTGGGTCTGCTCCGCTGAAGTGCCGCGCGAATCCGATTGGCGCATCTACAAAGCCGCTGATGGGCTCACGGAGTCCATCACCACCGCGATCACCGTGACGCCCCGCGGCAATCTCTGGGTCAAGCATGGCGAGGTCGACGCCGTCAGCTTCCTCGATGGCTATGCCATCCGCCATATCCCCGCCCCCGGCGAACGCAACTACCGCATCTATGAAAGCCGCGCCGGGCGAATCTGGTCGGTCTATGCCGACGGTCTGATGGAGTTCGCCAACGACGAGTGGATTCGGCATCCGATCTCCGAAATCCGGCTCGAAGGAGAAGCCAACCTGGCCCGCTCCCTTCGCCAAGTCCCGCTCCTGCCCGCCGAACAGGATCGTGTCCTCATCCTCCTGCCCGATCGCCTGGCCGAGTACCGGGCCACCGCGCGCGAGTTGCAGGTCCTGCGCTGGGCCCGCGACACCCGCCTGGGCCGGTTCATTGACATGCTGCCCACCCAGGACGGCGCGGTCTGGATCACCGGCACGGCCGGCGCCGCGAGACTGCCGGGTCCGCTCCGCCAACTCCGCGCCCAGACCCCCTGGGCCGAGCATCTGCTCCCTCCGGCCTGGCCCATCCGGGATGTCCAGCGCCCGTTCGAAGACGATGCCGGCGGCATCACGGCCCTGGGCGAATCCACAGCCCTGGCCCGACGGGTCCTCGTGCATTTTGACGGCACGAACTGGCTGTGGCGGGCGTTCCCCGAAGGAAGCCTCCGCTACGCCTGGCGCGACCTCGAACCCGGACACTTCTGGGGGCTGACCATCAACTCCCTGGTCCGACTCAGCGTGGACACCGACGCCATCGAGCGGATCGATCTGCCGCCCAATCAGTACTACGACGCCGCCGTCCAGCCGCGAGGCGTGTTCTGGCTCGCCACCCTCGATGGCCTGATGCGCTATGCCCCGCCCGCGTGGCGCGTCCCCCCCGGCGCCGCCGCATTCGATTCGATCGTCCATGCGGGCATCGAAGACAACCAGGGGCGCCTCTGGTTCGCCACCGGCTCGGGTCTCCTGGTCAACCGGGACGGCCAGTGGCAGCAGCACGCCTGGCCCGAGGGCTTCGAACCCCTGTTCCGCGCACGCGATGGCCTCTTCCTGGTCGGTGACAACCAGATCGCCATCGGCGTGGCCGAGCAACTCTGGATATTCAGCCCCGACACGGGCGCGATGAAGCCCATCGAGCATCCGTCCGGACGCCGCATCCGCAAGGTCCTGCGCCAATGGTCCAGTTCGACTCTCTGCCTCCAGACCGCCGAGCCGGACGCCCCCCCGACCGCTTATCGGTTCGAACTCTTCGATGGACGCAGCTTCCGCGAATGGACCGATGCGCCCGCCCCAGTCGATCTCGGGAGCGAACTCTTCTTTCTCGCCGTGGCCCAGAACGGCGATCTATGGCTGGGCGGCAGCAGCGGCGCCGCCCTCTGGCGCGACGGACGCTGGCAACGGTTCACGTCCGCCGACGGCTACGCCGCCGAGGGCGCGCTCTGCTGGACGGAGTCGAGCGACGGGCGCATCTGGTGCGCCGGGCTGGGCCGGATCGTCGAGTTCGATGGCAAGGTCTGGACCACCGTGCTGAGCAGCCTCGACCGCGTCAACGCCATGATCCGCACCCGCGACGGCACGGTCTGGGTCGCCACCGCCAGCAGCCTCTATCGGCAGTACAAGGAAAGCTGGGCCTGGGTGAGCCAGCACGATGGCTTGCCCGCCGATGCCTGCTTCACCCTGCTCGAAGATCGCTCGAACCGAATCTGGGTCGGAACCTCGCGCGGCATTGTCCACTACTCCCCGCGCGCCGACATCGACCCGCCTCGAACTCTCTCCGTTGTCATCGAGCAATCGGGCAATGGACGGCCCGACAGCACCATCGAGGTCCAAATCCGGGGACGCGACCGATGGCAGCAAACGCCCGACAACCGCCTCCTCTTCTCCCACAGGCTCAATGGGGGCAACTGGTCGCCGTTCGCGTCCGGGCCCTTGATCGCCCTGCGCAACGTGCCGCCCGGCAAACACCGACTCGAAGTCCGAACCCTGGACCGGAACTGGAATTTCGAGCCCAAGCCCTTTCTCGCCGAGTTCCAGGTGGTCGTGCCCTGGTACCGGGAAGGGCGGATTCTCTTCGCCGTGGGTGTCGGGGCCGCCGTGGCGCTCTTCTTTGCCGCGCTCGCCGTCAACCGCCACATCCAGCTCCGCCGCAGCTATGCCGAGGTGGAACTGAAGGTGGCGGAACGAACGCGCGAACTCGAGCAGGCCACCCAGGCACTTGTCCATAGCCAGAAAATGAACGCCCTGGGCACCCTCGCCGCCGGCATCGCTCACGATTTCAACAACATCCTCTCGATCATTCGCGGCTCGGCCCAGATCATCGAGGTCAGCCTCGACGACCGCGACAAGGTCCTCACCCGCGTCGCACGCATCAAGACCATGGTCGATCAGGCCGCCGGCATCGTCCGCGCCATGCTCGGATTCGGACGCGTCGGCGATACCGGCCTCCACGCCTGCATACCCGCCGAAGTCATCGACCAAACCATCCGCCTTCTCAGCGACCGCCTCCGCCGCACCATCCGCATCGAGCGCTCGGTCGCCTCAGACCTGCCCGCCGTCCGGGCCGCCCGCGATCTGACACAACAAATCCTCGTCAACCTGATCCTCAACGCTTCAGACGCCCTTCAGCCCGGCGGCGAAATCCGCATCCGCGCCCGGCGCATCGACACGCTCCCCCACAACCCCATTCTGCCGCCCCAACCCGCCTCCGGCTACGTGGCGATCAGCGTCGAGGATAATGGCCAGGGGATTCCATCGGACGTCCTGCCCCGAATCTTCGAGCCGTTCTTCACAACCAAGGCCTTCTCGTCCCGCCGTGGCACTGGCCTGGGACTCTACATGGTCTACGAGTTCGCCAAAGAAATGGGACACGGCCTCATCGTCACTTCAGAGGCCGGACGCGGCAGCCAGTTCACCATCATCGCCCCGATCGCCGAGAGTCCCGACTGATATTGTCTTCGAGGCTCAAGGCTGTGCAGGAAGCCTTTCGGATGGTTGAGTTCGCGCCCCCGATCGCGTACAGTCAGCCTGAAATCAGACCACATAACCGACCACTGCATATGAGCTCTCACCCGACATCCCCTGCCGGTGCGCCACCCGTCAACGCAACTGCCGCATCCGGCCCCGCCACCGCGGAGCCGGCCCTCGAACTCAGGCAAATCCTCGTGCCGCTGGATTTCTCGGCGCACGCGATGAAGGCCCTCCGTTATGCGGCCGGCTTTGCCCGGCTTTTCGGCGCCAAACTCATTCTGCTGCACGTCACCGAACCGATCGTCTATCCGTCCGACTTCGGTTACGTCCCGCTTCCCCCGAACACGCTCGAAGAGAACTTCCAGCGCGATGCGCGGGATCGTCTCGATGCCGTGGCTGCCGACCAAGCCAAGGCCGGTGTAACCTGCGAGGTCGCCCTGCGCCTGGGCAAACCCTACCATGAAATCGCCGCCGCAGCCCGCGAGTATCAGGTCGATCTGGTCGTGATCACCACCCACGGCTACGCCGGCCTGACCCATGTCCTCCTGGGCAGCACCGCGGAACGAGTCGTCCGCCACGCCCCCTGCCCCGTCCTGGTCGTGCGCGATCAGGAAACCGAGTCCGCCCCCGCCAAGGCTGAGAACACCCCGGCGGCTGCATAGGCAGTCTTTTTTTTGTTTTAGCGGGCAGAGCCAGTTGTCTCGAAATGAGATGTCAGATGTCAGAAAACGCGGAAAACACGAATCGCGCGCCCTTCCTTCGGGGGGCGTGCGAATTCTGTTGAATCCGGCGTCAGCCGGCGGCAATCAGCACGGCATCGTCAACGCCGCACTGTGCCGGTTGTTTAAGTCGGCCTAATGAATCCACAGGCCGCAAATCTGTTCTGTCTGGCGCTTCAACGACGGGCTTTTCAACACCCGTGAAACGGCTTTGCACCGGGCTTGCAGGCGCCGAAATTCTGCCCTTCCGGGCGGTTCTACGATCGCCGGGAACGGACTCGTCAAGAGCGTTCGCCAGGGCGCTGTCCGACGGAATCACGCTCTGTTTCATCGCCTTGGCCACGTCCTCATCAACCACGCCGGACCGCCCGGCGCGGGATGCCAGATAGCGCGCCCGCTTGGCGATGGCCTCGATCGAGGCCAGATGCCGGGCCGAACTCTCGGCGTAGGCCGCCAACCCGCGGGCCACCTTCGCCGTAGCCTCTGGCAGCGCGGCTTTCGCGACGGCCATCAGGTCATCCCATTGAAGGCGCTCCGGCAGGCGTTCAACATGCCCGATGCGCCCCAAGAATTGCTCTGAACTCCAGCCCGTTGCGCGTTCAACGTGCCTCTGCGAGTGATAGAACTGCGGCGTTGTAATCAAAGCAACCGGCACCTCGAAGTTGACAAGTTCAACCAGGAGCCAGTTGACCCGATCCGGCTTTGACGTGGGCCGGTTGCTCTGTTGCCAAAGGTAATGCGCTTCGTCCAGGACCAAGGCGTTGGCGCTCACGAGAATTGACCCACCTGCGCTCATGAGAATGGACCCACCC
>DAOOQY010000414.1:0-4698 GCA_035389025.1 Verrucomicrobiota bacterium | reverse complement strand
CTGCTGGCAGCAGCCGCGTGCGGCGTGCGAACTGGCATCTGGTCGGGCGGGCTGCCCGTTTTCACACACGCAATCTCTTTCGCGAGCACCGGGGGCGGGACCGAGAGGCAAGCGGGCTGCTCTTTCCGAAGTGGTATGAATCGTAGGCGTTCCTGATTCACCTTGATGGGCTGTGGGAGCCTCCCTAGAGTCGATCGAGTCGGGCGGGCGTGTGGGGTGCCCGGGCGCGAGTCCTTGAGAATCATGAACGAGCCGAGTTACACACACTGCAAAGGGGGCATCCTCTCGCCGCGCAGCCGGGACGCCGGGCATCGCTGAACCGCAACATATGAACCTCAAGCTCAACCTGGGTTGCGGACGAAAGTACCTGCCGGACTACGTGAACTGCGACATCTCGCCTCACGTCCGGGCGGACCGTTGCTTCGATCTCGACGTGGTTCCGTATCCGTTCGATGCGGAGGTTGCGGATGAGATTCTGCTCGATAATGTCCTCGAGCATCTGGATGATATCCCGCGGGTGATGGCCGAATTCCACCGTATCCTGCGTCCGGGGGGGCGGCTGCGGATTTATGTCCCGTACGCCAAGACGGACTGGGCCCTGCAGGACCCAACGCACAAGCACTTCTTCACCGAACACAGCCTGAATTACTTCATCGAAGACCACCCCTACAACTTCTACTCGGGCATCCGGTTCGTGCTTCGCCAGGCGAGACTCTACGCCGACAGCACGACCTGGCGCCATCGGTTCAGGAACATGCTGCCGTTCCGGAACGCGCTGCGTTACTTCCTGTGGAATATGTACGACGGGGTTTATTTCGAACTCGAGAAGACCGTCGCGCGTTCACCTGGGGGTCCCTGAGAGGGCAGGCCGCGGCTCGAGCGTGGGCTCGAATCGTACATGACGATTATGCATTGTCCCTCGCGATCTGGCGGTGCTGCTGTGCCCGATCTTCGTGGGGCCACTCGATCCGTGCCCAGGATGGGGCCCGGGGAAGGCGCGGTGGCGAGGCCCGCCCCGTGGATGCTCGCGTTCACGCTGATCGAGCTTCTGGTCGTCATCGCGATCATCGCCATCCTGGCCAGCCTTTTGCTGCCGGCGCTCTCGGGCGCCAAGTCCCGCGCGCAACGGCTCAAATGCACCGCCCAGATGAAGCAACTCGGACTCGGGTTCGCCCTGTTCTCCGCCGAGCGCGACGATCAGTACCCGCCCGCCGCCTACTCGACGGGAGATTTCCAGTACCAGTTGTCCTGGGACGATTACATCCACAGGTACATCGGCGGAACCGCCCCGGAGGCGGATCTGATCCTCGGCATTTCCGGCGCCGTGGCGGATCCGAGTGTCATCCCGAGGATTCTGAAATGCCCGGCCGATCGCATCGAGATCAGCATCGAGTACGCTTCATTCAGCCGCCGCCGCACCTACGCCATGAACTGGGCCGGGCCATCCTTCATTCTGACGTCCGGGACGGCCGGGCTGCCTCCGGCTCAATACGGGGTGGGCTTGTATTATAACCTGCGCGGGAGCGCGCCGGGCGCACTGCCCGACTGGGAACCGCGGGGCTACAAAGAGGGTGCGGTCGAAGACCCAGCCGGAACGATCCTGCTGGCGGAGCTGCCCAACGGCCGCAACGCAGCGGGTAACGACTGGCCGTCGTTTTGCGCGGGCCCAGGCTACGGCGTGCCCGGGAATCTGACCCCCGATTGCGTCCAACTCGGGCGCGCCACGTCATTCAATGCCATCGGTTACGGCCTGGCTGCTTACGGATTGCACGCCCGACGCTTCAACTACCTCTTTCACGACGGCCATGTGTCGATTCACAACGTCACCGAAACCGTCGGTCGTGGGACCACCAACGCGCCCAGAGGCATGTGGACGATGGTGGCCGGGGACTAGTCGCCGCTCGGGTCGCTGACAGGAAAGGCCCAGAGGCCGCGAATGAAACACGGATCGCAACGGGGAGCCACGGATGAAACACGGATGAAACACAGATCGCGACATGAGATCAATTCGATAGGATGCGCGCATCATGGCGGTTTCGAATCCTCGACTGGCTGTTGCCAACCAAACGCGAGGAACACAGCCAGACGCCTCAACAGGGGCTTGCTTGATCCGCTTCTCAGTGGCGGCGACTCGATGCGAGGGACGGGCGGCGGCGATCCAATCGGCATGGCCTGCATGATCTTTCTCTGTTGTCTCCTTTTCCCTGTCGGGGCCATGGGCGCCGGGACGGACCTTGTCGTTTATGGCGGCACTTCGGCTGGGGTGATGGCCGCGGTGCAGGCCAGGCGGATGGGCAAATCCGTTGTCATCGTGTGTCCGGACCAACATCTGGGCGGCCTTTCCAGCGGCGGTCTTGGCTTTACGGACACGGGCAACAAAGCGGTTATCGGCGGGCTTGCACGGGAGTTTTATCATCGTGTGTGGCGGCACTACGACAAACCGGACGCCTGGACCTGGCAGAAGAAGGAGGCGTATGGGAACAAAGGACAGGGGACTCCGGCCGTCGACGGCGCGCAGCGCACGATGTGGATATTCGAGCCGCATGTGGCCGAGCGCATTTTTGAGGATTTTGTGGGCGAGCATGAGATTCCCGTGCACCGGGGCGAGTGGCTCGATCGCGCCCGAGGGGTCGCGAAGCAGGGGGCGCGCATCGCCTCGATCACGACCCTCAGTGGCAGGGTGTTTGCAGGCCGCATGTTCATCGATGCGACCTACGAAGGCGATCTGATGGCGGCGGCGGGGGTTTCCTACCATGTCGGGCGGGAAGCGCGCAGCGTCTATGACGAACAGTGGAACGGAGTGCAGACGGGCGTCCTGCATCACCGGCATCATTTCGGCGCGCTCGACCAGCCGATCAGTCCCTACGTCGTGCCGGGCGACCCGCGGAGCGGGGTGCTGCCTCGCATCAGCATCGAGCCACCGGGCGAGTACGGCCAGGGCGACCGAAGAGTCCAAGCGTATTGCTACCGCGTGTGCCTGAGCGATCATCCGGACAATCGCATTCCTTTTCCCAGGCCTGCGGCCTACGATCCCGGGCAGTACGAACTGCTGGTGCGGGTCTTTGAGGCGGGCTGGCGCGAGACATTTGACAAGTTCGACCCGATCCCCAACCGGAAGACGGACACGAACAACCACGGGCCGATGAGCACGGACAACATTGGTCAGAACTACGATTATCCTGAGGCGAGCTACGAACGGCGCCGCGAGATTCTCGAAGAGCACCAGAACTACCAGAAGGGCTGGTTCTACTTCATCGCCAACGATGCGCGTGTGCCCAGGGATGTCCGCGAGAGGATGCGGGGGTGGGGGTTGGCCGCGGACGAGTTCAGGGACAACGGCGGCTGGCCTCATCAAATCTACGTGCGCGAGGCGCGGCGCATGATTGGGCGCTATGTCATGACCGAGAACGAACTGCTCGACAAGCGCCCCACGCCCGACTCCGTCGGCATGGGTTCGTACACGATCGATTCCCACAACGTGCAGCGCTACATCACGCCCGAGGGGCACGTGCAGAACGAGGGGGACATTGGCGTGCCGACCAAAGGGCCGTACGAAATCGCGTATGGCGCGCTCGTGCCCAGGCGCGGAGAGGTCGAGAACCTCCTGGTGCCCGTGTGCGTCTCGAGCTCGCACATCGCGTTCGGGTCGATCCGAATGGAACCTGTCTTCATGATCCTGGGTCAAAGCGCCGCGACGGCCGCGGCATTGGCCGTGGATGGCGCCGTGGCCGTGCAGGATGTGCCCTATCCCAAACTGCGCGAGCGGTTGCTCGGAGACGGGCAGATTCTCGATGCCGGTTCCCGGCGATGAACCCAATTCTCATCGCACAACCGTCCCGGTCCGCGGCTCTGTCTGGCGACCGGCCTTGTCCACGAGGCCAGCCGGATTTCGGCGCGGGTGACGGACGGTCTCCGCACGTTCTAAATCGGTCCAGAAGCACTATGCACACACATCAAGCAACCGCAGTCTCTGCGCATCTTCACGTTCGGAGGGCCGAGTTCCACGAGGCCCCGACTGGCCTCGCCCAACGCAGCAATCAGCGCCGAGTCGCCTTACTGGGGGCATTGCTCGCCGCGTTGGCGACGTTGCAGGCGCAGACCGTACCAGTTGACCGGGCGGCGACGAACAATCCGGCTAAGGCGGATGTTCCGTCGCTCGCCGAGACCGTGGCGCGGCTTTGTGACGAAGGCACCAACCGATCCCAGATCTCCGAAATCTTCGGGTACCTGACCGACGTGATCGGGGGCCGGCTCACGGGATCGCCCAATTGCCGGCGCGCCAACGACTGGACCCGCGACAAGCTGCATGCGTGGGGATTGACCAATGCGCATATCGAGGCCTGGGGGCCCTTTGGACGCGGCTGGTCGGTCCGGCGTTTCTCGGCGCAGGTCATCGAGCCTCAGGGCATCCCGCTGGTGGGCTGGCCCAAGGCGTGGTCGCACGGCTGCGACTGGCCAATTGTCGGCGAGGCGGTGTACATCGGGGACAAGAGCGAGGCCGAACTCGAGAACTACAAAGGCAAACTCAAGGGCGCGATTGTGCTGCTCAGCGCGCCGCGCGACCTGCCGATGCAGTTTGGGCCGCTTGCGACCCGCCAGGACGAGACGAATCTGCTGCGATTGGCCAACGCTCCGCCAGGCACGCGCTCGAGCCCGCGGCGGCCCTGCGCCTCGGGGTGGCCTGCGCCCGGGCGGTCC
>DAOOQY010000413.1:0-4698 GCA_035389025.1 Verrucomicrobiota bacterium | reverse complement strand
GCCACGAAATCCGGATAGATTTCCCGCATGTTGTCAGGGTCGCCCAGGTAGGTGTTCCCGCGATTGCCCTGATAGAACCGGTCTTCCCACTGCATCACCATGCCCAGGTGCTGGTTGTTCAAAATCAGCGCCTTCGCCGCAATCCCCTCGATGTGCGCCGTCGCCAACTCCTGCACGTTCATCAGGAATGAGCCGTCGCCGTCGATGTCCACAACCTGCCGGTCCGGAAATGCCACCTTGGCGCCCAGCGCCGCCGGATACCCGTAGCCCATCGAACCCAAACCCGCGCTCGTCAGGAATTGGCGGGGATGCCTGAACTGATAGAATTGGCCGGCCCACATCTGGTGCTGCCCCACCCCGGTCGTGATGATCGCCTCGCCCCGGGTCAACTCGCAAAGCAGCGCAATGGCCTCCTGCGGGAGAATCACCTGGCTGAAGTCGCCCCCCATGTGATCGCGCACGTGCTGCGATTTGAGCACCTCCTCGGTGATATGATAGCGGAGCGGCGCCTTGGACTTCCATTCCGCGACCTGGCGATGCCAGGGCTCATAGCTCTTCTGCAAGGGGCGCTTCGCCAGCCGGGCATTGAGTTCGCTCAAGGCGAACCTGATGTCGCTGATCACAGGCAGGTGCACCTTTCGGTTCTTGTTGATCTCCGACGCGTCGATGTCGATGTGCACGATCGTTCCGTGCTCGCAGAACTTGTCCACCTTGCCCGTCACGCGGTCGTCAAATCGCACTCCGAACGCAAGCAGCAAATCGGCCTCGGCAACCGCCCAGTTCGCGTACGCCGTCCCGTGCATCCCCAGCCACTTCAGCGAGAGAGGATCGTCTTCCGGAAAAGCCCCGCACCCCATCAGGGTCGTCGTCACCGGAATGCGCGTCGCCGCCACAAAACGACGCAGTTCGTCCGACGCGCCGCTGGTGATGATGCCGCCGCCTGCATACACAACCGGACGCTCGGCTTTCTCCATCAACGCGATGATCTCGTCCAGCGCCGCTTCGTCCGCCCGCCGATTCGGATCGTAGCCGCGCAGTTCGATCGAGGACGGGAAGACCGGCTGCGCCCGCTGCTGCTGAATGTCCTTGGGCAGGTCGACCAACACGGGACCCGGACGCCCGCTCCGGGCGATGTAGAACGCCTCCTTTACAACGCGCGGGATTTCCCCGATGTCCGTGATCAGATAGCTGTGCTTCACCACCGGAAGCGTCATCCCGTAGATGTCCGTCTCCTGAAAAGCCCCCTTGCCAATCATCGGACGCACCACTTGGCCGGTGATCGCCACGATCGGCACCGAGTCCATGTACGCATCGGCTATCCCCGTCACCAGATTCGTGGCGCCAGGACCGCTGGTGGCCATGCAAACCCCCACCCGGCCCGTCGCGCGCGCATATCCCTCGGCCGCAAAGACTCCCCCCTGCTCGTGCCGCGGCAGGTAGACCCGGATGTTCTCGGACTTGGTCAGGGCCTGATGAATCTCCATGCTGGCGCCGCCCGGATAGGCGAAAATCGCCTCCACACCCTCGCGTTCGAGGCATTTCACCAGAATCTGGCTCCCGAGCAGCGGAGCGGCAGGCTCGGACGCGGTCTCGGGAGTGTCGCCAGATGCGGGCGTGTTGCGGGCCGTTGTCTTGGGGTTTCTGTTCATGTGTTTCTACGCTTGTGGCGACCGGGGTCCGGGTAACAAAAAACCCACGACCGTCGGCCAGCCGTGGGTGGTTTGTCGAAATCCTCTCAAGCACGACAAAACCCCGCGGCATCGCCGCCTACGACGACGACCAGCAACAGGTTTTGCCCTGCATTCCGTGACATACGCCGACACACTAGGGAAATCCCCCAACCCGGTCAAGTGGCGATTATGGGCCGTTTTTCAGTCTTTCAGTCGTTCGATCCTCGGATAATAGAGCCAGAGATGGCCCAGATCGTCGTCCTCGCCAAAAACGACCTGGCCGTCGCGTCCAACGACAGCATCGCCAAACAAATAGCCGTAACGCCGCCTCTCGAGCACCGACACCGCCACCCCCAAATCCGACACCGCCCGCGCTGCGGGGTTGTAACAGAACATCCTCGCCATCTCGCTCCCACAAAAGCCAAACACCCGGCCGTCGTGCGTGACCGCCATCGGACCGACGGGCGCCAGCGCGGTCAGGCCCAGAACAGGACTGAATCCTCGGTCTTCGTCCAGCGCAAACAGCCTGCCCTCACCGTCCGCCGTGTAGAGCAGCCCGCTCTGATTGTCACGGGCCCAGGTCATCGGCGACTTGTCCCAGACACCCTCGGGCAACTTCAACGCCCGGCGTGTGATGGTCCGCGACGCCGTGTCGTAACGCCAAAGATCACCCGGCCCGTCTTGTCCGAAGACCCCGCCTCTCGACCCAACGGCAACGCGTCCGACACCGGCGACCGGACCCACGACGGCAATCGCACCCGCGTCAACGTCCGCCGTGAAAAGCGCGCCGGTGGTGATGCCCACAATCGAACCGCCCCCATCGGGCGCAACGGCGTGGACGATTCGTTCGCCGTTCACCGGACCGAGATCCCGCAGCGGCGGACGCCCGAATCCCCACTCCTGAATCAGATCGAACGGCAATCCCTGCAACTCCCCGGTGATCACCCGCCCGCCGCCCGCGCCGTTGACACAGGCTGCAAACCGGGTCTTGCCGCAGCAGACCGCCGCGCAATGCTCGGCCCCCGCCACCGTCCCCCGGTCGAAAACAATCCCCGTCACGCCATGAAAGATGCCGACAAACAGATGCGCCGCACGTCCGCTGGTCCCGCCGTAGATCATCCCGTCTCCGGACACCGCCAGGGCGGTGACATGGCTTTCGTCCGCCGGTATCGGGGTGCTGGCGCCCGGGAAACAGGTCGGGAAGGCCGCCATCGTGCCCTCCTTCATGAACGTTCCATGCACAATCTCGTCCACAACGGCTCGCGCCTCGGGCGAGTTCATGTCGTATCGCTTCCTCGGTTTCTCGCTCATAAGATTCCTCACCCCCAAATCCGGATCGGCAAATGCGCGTTCTCCTTCCTGCGCGACGCGGGCAGGTGCACCTGGAAGATGCCGACCGGTTTCGTGCCAACGACGCCGAAGAACAGGTTCCCGTTGTGATCGACCGCGCCGCGGGACACGTACTGGGCCGGGTGGGTCGGATGCTCGAGAATGGCGACCTCGGTGCGCTCGAGCGTCTTCGGGTCCAACCGCCAGACCACCCCCTCCCGCGGATGCCCGCTCTCGAGCTTGGGCTGGTGGACCGGGTCGCGCCAGCGCGATGCCACATAGTACAACTGGCCGTCTCCCGCGAAGACCAATCCGCCGCAGTGATCCGTGAATGTGTCCACCGGAATGCTCGAATCGCGGTCCTGCGTCGCCGCACCCAAATCCTCGACCCGCGGCCACGGACTTTCGTTGGGCCAGATGCGCATCAGGCGCGGATGGGCGATCCACGTCACAGCGAAGACGCTCTCGCCGTCCGGCGCCGCCGCCACGTCGTAGAACACGCTGTGCCAGCCGGTCTGGAATTGCGGGTTGTGCGGCAGCACGAAGGGCGAACGTTCGAGCCGCTCGGTCTCCGGATCGTAGCGCACCAGATGCCCGTAGTCGTCGGTGGTCCAGACGCGATGCTTCCGATCGAGAAACAGGGTCTGGGCGTTGATCGACCCGATGCGGCCCGCGTCCCGCCGCGCCCGTGTGCGCGTGTCGTAAATGATGAAGTGATCCCGCGGATAGCTCAACGCATAGAGCAGATGGCGCTCCTCGTCATGCAGCAGGCAGCGGCAACCCTCCTTCGGAATCATCGTGTCCCACCACAATACCTCGTCCTTGCGCGTGTCGAATGCCAGCAGCGCACTGCCGCGAAAGCAGCGCTCGGGATCGTGCCACGAACGCCACGGCGAGTAAGCCGGCTGGTCGATGGGCGGCCCCGACAGATGCGTCGCCATGTACAACACCCCGTCCGCCATCGAGGGCGCGAAGCTGTAATGAATCTTGCACTGCGTCGCACGCCCCGAATCGCCCGGGTCCTCGACCATCTCGTCCAGCGCAAACAGGTAATCGAGCGTGTCCTTCTCCTCGTTGTAGCGCGCCACCTTGACAACGCCGCCCGGAACACTCTCGGCGCATGCCGCCGCGTAGATTCGACCGTCCGGGCCCGTCGACAACGACCAGCAAGTGTCCGCATCCGGATGGCCGGTGAACGGATACCACGAGTTGCGGTAGCGCCGCGGCTCGCCGCCCGCGCCGGTGTGTTCGCCCGTCCCGGGCGTCCCCGCCATCGCGGGCAATGCCAGCCACGTCCCCGCGGCCAACGCCCCGCCTTTCAAAAAGTCCCTTCGCTTCAGTTTGCCTGCCATAACGCGCCTCCAGAGGATGTCCGCCCGACCCTCCCACCAACATCGTCCGCTGCCAAGAGCAATGCGCGGCCAACCGCGGTCGCCGGTGCATCTCAGAAATCGGCGAGCAACTGGCCTCGCGGAGGGAACTGGTGACAAACTGCGCAAGGTGCCGTCGGGGCCAGAGGGCTCAATCCACTCGTTCGAGGCGCGCGGACGGGATTGCGCCCGGTCGACCACCCGAAAAACAGAACCAGCCCCCCGAGTTCCGAAGCCTTACATGAAGGCTCTCACCGTGTCGCTGCTCCAGAGGCTAGCCTGGATTTCCACGGACCGGAATTGACCTAAGTTTTCGAGGTTTTAAGCGG
>DAOOQY010000412.1:2979-4714 GCA_035389025.1 Verrucomicrobiota bacterium | reverse complement strand
GCCGCGCATTTCCGCTTCCGCAGTGTCAAGGCCGCCGCCGATCACGTCGCCGCCTTGCGCCGCAAGGGCGCCTTGGTCGGCCCGCCCCGACGCGCCCGAGCCCTGTCGATCGTGGACGCCGTCGGCGATTGGGCGACGGCGCGGGCGCTGGGGCGGCGCCTGGCGCGATTGCCGGTCTACGGAACCATCCCCGCCGGCCTGGCCGAGGATCGCCGGCAGGAAGCCCGCGGATGCGTGGCGGTCGATCTGGACACACTGGGAATCCGCCCCACCCCACGCACCTTCGCGCTCGAAGTGCGGGGCGATTCGATGATTGGACGCCACATTGTCGACGGCGATCTGGTGGTGCTCGAACATGGCAAGATGCCGCGTCACGGCGATGTTGTGGCGGCACTGATCGACAACGAATCGACACTCAAGACATTCGTGCAGGAACGGGGGCGGCCGCCGTGTTTGAAGGCTGAGAATCCGCGCTACCCCAAACTCCACCCGGCCGGCGAACTGGTGATCCAGGGGGTGATGGTGGGGCTGATTCGGAAAATGAAGGTGTAACCGCCGATCAGGGGTGAATCCGTGGTTTCATAGCCTGGTGCATCTGGATGCAGACGCCTTCTTCGCGGCGGTCGAGCAGGCGGCTGATTCGCGGTTGCGCGGCAAACCCGTCGCCGTCGGCGGCGAGAAGCGCGGCATTGTGGCCAGCGCGTCTTACGAGGCGCGGCGTTTCGGGATTTACACGCCGATGCCCACCGTGCGGGCGCGCAAGCTCTGTCCGCAACTCATTGTGCTGCCGGGCGACTTCGACAAATACGAGCGTTTTTCGCGCTGGATGTTCAGCTACGCGTACGATTTCACGCCCGACGTCGAAATCTGCTCGATCGATGAGGGGTATTTCGATCTCACGGCTGTGCGGCGTCCGCCGCTCGAAGTCGCCGCCACCATCCGTGACGCCATTCGCCAATCGCTCAAGATCAGCGTCAGCGAAGGCATCGGCACCAGCAAACTCGTCAGCCAAATCGCCTCGAAACTCCACAAGCCGGCGGCCTTCGAGTTTGTGTCGCCGGGAAGCGAGGTGTCGTTTTTGCATCCTCTGCCCAACCGCTGGCTGCCGGGCGTGGGGCCCAAGACAGCCGAGCGCCTCGACGCGGCCGGACTCGCCCTCATCCGCCAGGTCGCCGCCACGCCAGTCGATTGGCTGGGCCTGTTGGTCGGCGGCGCGGCGCCCCAGTTGCATCGGTTCGCCAACGGCATCGATGACCGCCCCGTCGTCCCCGTCAGCCAACCGGCCAAGAGTTACAGCCAGCAGGAAACCTTCGCCCAGGATCAGACCGACGAAGCGTATCTGGACGCCGTCCTGCAACGGATGGCCGACAACCTGTTTGCCAAGGTCCGTGCGGACGCCAAAAGCATTCGCACACTCACGGTCAAGGTGCGCTACAACGACTTTGCCGAAGACCAGGTCAGCGAAAGCCTGGTCGAGCCGACGGACCTTGAGACCGATGTCTACACGCGGCTCAACCGGATGTTGCGACGCGCCTGGCGCCGGCGCGTCAGCCTGCGCCTGGTCTCGTTGAAGCTGTCGAACCTTTACGACGGCCTCGCCCATCCCGAACTCCCGCTGGATCGCGCGACGGTCCAACGCGACGCCCGCCGCCGCCTGGCGGGCATCGTGGACGCGTTGCGCCATCAGTACGGACACGACATCCTGATGCGGGGACACGACTTTGTCCTGCGCCGG
>DAOOQY010000412.1:1692-2969 GCA_035389025.1 Verrucomicrobiota bacterium | reverse complement strand
CTTCAATGAGCCGATTTTCGCGTTGTCTTCCGCCTGGCGCCGCGGCATGATGCGCCGCGCACAGACAATCCCGAGTTCTATGAATCAAGCTGTTCCCCCCCGCAAAGGCCGCGGTTGTTTCTTCTACGGGTGTTTGACCCTCGTGGTGGTTGTGATCCTCGGCCTGGCCGGCCTCTACCTGGGCGTCCGCTCCGTCGCCAAACAGGTGATCCAGAGGTACACCGATTCGAGTCCGATGACCCTGCCGGCGGTGGAGATTTCGGCCGAGGAGGCCGCCGCCGCCCAGCAACAGTTGAAAGCCTTCCAGTCCGCCCTCGATGCTGGAACGTCCGCCGAACCGCTGGTGCTCGGCGCAAAGGAAATCAACGCCCTGATCGCCGCATCGCCCGACTTTGCCATGCTCAAGGACCGAGTCCACATCGCGATCGACGGCGACCAGATCAAGGGTCAGATCAGTTACCCGCTCGATGAACTGCCGCTGCCCTGGTTTGCCCGGATGGCCAAAGGCCGCTACCTCAACGGCTCAGCCGGCTTGAGCGCGTCGATGACCAATGGCGCCCTGCTCGTGACGATCCAGAGTCTCGAGGTCAAAGGCGAGGCCGTGCCCGAGCAATTCATGGCTGGGCTGCGCCAGCAAAACCTGGCTCAGAACGTCTACCAGGACGCCAACAGCATGGCGACCCTCCGCAAAATCGAATCCATTGCCATCAAAGACGGCAAACTTGAGATCAAAGCCCGGGCCGGCAACTGACCACGGCCGCTCGCTTTAGCCCGCATAGTTGGTCGAGCAGTCCGTGCGGCAGGTCGGGCTGGGGGGCGATGAAGAATCTGATCCTGGCCCGGGGCTTCATCGACGGGGCGCGAATTGCGCTCTGCACTGAATCCACAGAAGGACGCAAAGAACCGCAAAGGACCGGCCTTCATGAATCCGTGGCTCCTGCTGCGGGCTTATCCGTGCCATCCGTGTTTCATCTGTGGCTCTTTGGATGCGGCGTCCTCCGCGTCCTCTCTGCGTCTCGCGTCTTTGCGTTGAACTCGGCACGGCCCGGAGCGAACGCAAAGGCGCAATGGCGCAAAGGCGCAAAGAGGAGAGAGGCGCGGGGACCCGGTGCGTCAGTGCGTCAGTGCGTCAGTGCGTCAGTGCGTCAGTGCGTCAGTGCGTCAGCCCGCTCACTCCGGCCGAAGACAAGGACTGGAACAGACGGATCGACCGCGCTGCAAGAGCCCCTGCTGTCACCGGCTCAGTCTGAAAAACGCAGCCGCGTTTTCCTTGAGGA
>DAOOQY010000412.1:0-1592 GCA_035389025.1 Verrucomicrobiota bacterium | reverse complement strand
AGCCCCTGCTGTCACCGGCTCAGTCTGAAAAACGCAGCCGCGTTTTCCTTGAGGATCTTGCCCGCCAATCGACGCGCGTCATCGAGTCCGAAATACCCGGCGGCGATCTTCTCGGCCAGCACCTCGCCGATCAGTTGTCGGGCCAGCCGCATCGTGGCGTACGTCTCCTCGACGTGCCAGTTGTCCCCGCCGATCATCAGGCGCGATTCGTCGGGCAACAGCTCGATCGCCTCGTGCAGCGCCAGCTTGAAGTGCGACGGACTCAGCAGGAGCGACCAGGTCAAATCGAGCCAGATGTTGCGATAGACAAACGCCATCGCCAGCAGTTCGCGGCTCCACGGATACGCCAGATGCATCAACAGGAAGCGCGTGCGCGGATGACGCTCGACCAGCCCGGCCGCATTGAGCGGATGCGAGCCGCGGATGAGCGCCGTGCCCAGATGCATCTGCACCGGCACATCGCGTTCGCCGGCCAGCCGACAAAGCCGATCGACAACCAGGTCGCCAAAGGCTTTTCGCTCCGCGGGCGAAGGGGACATCTGGCCCCAGGCCCGGCGCGCGCCCCGCTCGTCCGGTTCGTCAAAACTCAGGTCGCGATCGTACGCCAGGGCGTTCTTGAGGGCCACCTGGTGGCGCGCAGCCAGGGAATCCACAAGCTTGTCGATGGCCGCGACGTAATCGTCGAACGACTCCGGCTTGCAGCCCAATCTGGACAGCAGGGCGTGCGCCGAGTTCCCGTTGTGATCCCGGGACTCCGGATGCCACCCGCACGCGAAGGCATTGATCCGAAGGACGGAGTTGTAATTGCTGCCGAAGGCCTCGCGTGCATCGAGCAGCGGATCGCTGTACGGATCGGTGATGACCCGCTCGATCCCGGCCCGCCGCAGCACCTCCGCGCACCAACCCGGACGGCCATGATGCTCGCGCACGGCGGCATCCAGGGCCTCCCAGTTCCCGCGTGTCAGGGGGCCGCCCTCGCCGTACAGTTCCGTGACGCCCCGCGCCAGGTTGCGCACGAACGTGCTCGATCCGCTGTTCTCGAGGTACGGGGCGAGCGCTTCCCACGTGGTCGGCCCGGCTGCGGCCAGCATCGGATCGATCGAGCGGCTTTCCGAGGGCAGCGGGTACGGACGCGCCTGCGTCCAGCCCGCGTAGCTTTGCTGGAACAATTGCAGGAGGTTCACCTGCCGACTCGATGTGATCTCCGGAAGATGATGCTCATGCACGTCCACAATGCCGAGCGCGCCAATATGCTGTTGAATCGAGTCGCTCACGATGGTGGTCCAGGTTGTTGCCAATGCTTGGCATTCAGGCTGCCCGCTCCGCCGAGAGCGGTCAAACTGCAATAACGCCGTGTCTACTTCCGCCGTCGCACGTCGAGATAGACGGCGGCCAGGATGACAAGTCCCTTGACAATGTATTGCAGCGAGAAATGGACGCCGGCCTGGTTGAGTCCTTTGTCGAGGATTCCGATAATGACAGCGCCGATGAGCGTTCCGGGCATGGTTCCGATCCCGCCGGTGAAGCTCGTGCCGCCGACAACCACGGCGGCGATGGCATTGAGTTCGAAGCCCTGACCGGACGCAGGCTCC
>DAOOQY010000411.1:0-4716 GCA_035389025.1 Verrucomicrobiota bacterium | reverse complement strand
CCCGAAGCCCAGGCGCCCGCGCTGATCGAGGAGGCATTGTCCACCGTCGGACTCGAGGGTGAAGAAGACAAGCTGGTGGGCGCTTATTCGCGCGGCATGCGGCAGCGATTGGGGATTGCGGAGTTGCTGGTCAAGAATCCGAAGCTGTTAATTCTGGACGAACCGACACTCGGCCTCGATCCCGACGGCACGAACCGGATGCTTGAACTCATCGTCTCCCTGCGCCGCGAGCGCGGGATGACGGTCATGCTCTCCTCCCACCAACTCGAGCAGGTGCAGCGCATCTGCACGCGCGTGGGCATCATGATCAAGGGAAAACTGGTCGCGCTGGGCAGCCTCGATGAACTGTCTGAAGGCAGGCCCGGGGACAAGGCCGGGCCGCATCTCGAGGAGATTTACATGCGATACTTCAAGGAGGCCTGAGCCATGTGGACCATTTGTCGCAAGGAACTGGCTGACCACTTCGGGTCGATCCGATTCCTGATTCTCTTCTGCCTGATCCTGATGGTCGCCCTGGTGTCCACTTACATGGCCGCCACACACGTCCGGGAAGCCCTCGAAGGCGTGTCCAAGCCATCCCAGACGTTCCTCCTCCTGTTCACCACGCCCGGCAAGTTCTTCTCACTCGTCCAGTTCATCGCATTCTTCGGACCGCTCCTCGGGATCATCATGGGGTTCGACGCCATCAATCGGGAGCGACAAAACCGGACCCTGGGCAAGCTGGTCTCCCAGCCCATCCACCGCGACGCCATCGTCAACGGCAAGTTCCTCGCCGGCGTCATCACCATCAGCATCGCCCTGCTCAGCATGATGCTCCTGTTGACCGGCCTGGGCCTCATGACAGTCGGCGTCATCCCGGGCATCGAGGAGATCGGGCGTCTGGCCGTCTATCTCCTGGTCAGCATCGCCTACGTGTCGTTTTGGCTCGGATTGGCCATCCTCTTCTCGGTGCTGTTCCGGTCATTAGCGACCTCGGCGCTCGCAGCCGTGGCGCTTTGGATTTTCTCCGCCTTCTTTGTCGGGTTCCTCGCCGATTTGGCGGCTGACGCCGTCCGACCGGTCCGCAATCCGCGCGATCCCGAGGAGATCGTCGCCAACCAACGCATTGCGGACGCATCGAGCCTCGCCTCCCCGGCCGTTCTCTACTCCCAGGCGACTTCCACAATCCTCGATCCGTACCGCCGCACCCGCAGCAACCTGGTCCTCACCGGTCCGATGGAACGGCTCTCGCTCGAACGCTTCGAGAGGCCCCTGCCCCTTGACCAGTCCATCCTGGTCGTCTGGCCCTACCTGACCCTCCTGGCCGCAATGACGCTGGTTTGTTTCGGACTCTCCTACGTCGTCTTCCTGCGCCAGGAAATACGGTCCGTCTGACCCGCATGCTTCCCGCCCCGTCGGGGCTGCCGGAGGCCCGCCACCAGTTCGCCTGCGAAAGCTGGATGCCGGGCACTTGGCATCACGCCTCATTCACCTGATCGAGGCGCCAGGATCGCAGCCTCCAGGAACTCGGCGTCGGCATCCGCCAAAACCGCGTCGAGAATGACGGGCAGGTTCGCCACCTGCTCGATGTAGGCGCGGATGGTCCTCCCTGTGGCGGGATCGGCCTGATGGATAGGAGCGTGGGCGTCCCAAAGCTGCCCGGCGATATCGTGCCGGGGGGCGGCTGCAACCCAGAATCCGCCCTTCTTGCGCAGAACGGAATTGATGTCATCGGGTTTGACATTGCCGGCTGCCAGGAGAGCGGTGCTGGGGGCCAGACAGAGGTTGGCGGCGCCCACACGTTCCAGGAGACTGGCGGCCTCGGTCAGGCTCCAGGGAGGTTTGCCAAAAGTCTGGCGCAGGTGAAGCGTGATGCCCTTGGCCGCCGCATCTGCCGCGAGGCGCCGGAGCGTCGCTTCGAACGCTGCCGCCGTCTGTTCCGCGGTGAAGTTGTTTTCCGGGTAGCGGTGCAGGGAGACCAGCAGGTCCTTGGCGTCCAGAATGCACATCTTGCCCAGAACATCCGAGATGGCCGCCATGCTGGCGGTGTAGTCGTCCCCCAGGTTGTCGATCAGCCGCAGGTCCGGATAGAGGTTCAGGCTCGAACTGAGGTCCACCGCCACACGCAGTCCCTGGCGCCGAATCCAGCCGGCCTCGGCCTTGAGGGAGGCAGCCTCGCGGGTGCTCAAATACCGCCAGTCGACCACGACACCGTCCCAGTTTTCGAAGAAAGTCGGGCGCGCCAGAAGCGCTTCCTTGATCGAGCGCGGCTGGCGAAGCGTAAGAAACCGTCCTCGAACGCGCGGCGGCGGCGGTTTATGGGCGATCTCCGCGACCCCGGTCTCGGCGACGCGGACGGCGAAGATGCGCACGTCACCCCCGGCGATGGCGGCATCCGTATTGCGGCCAAGCTGATTAGCGGACACGGCCTCGGGAGTGTAGCCCACGGCGTCGAACTCGGAACAGTCGAGAGGAAGCTCCCGCATCTCGAGAATCTCGCCGCAGAGGGACCGAATCGTCAGCGGCAATTCGCTCCAGGTGTTGTTCAAAACGCCCAGGGTGTATTGGCCGGGGCCCTGACGACAGGTGATCAATGCCAGCCGGGGATCGGCCTCGAAGAGACGTTGACTGCGCAGAAACGCATCGAGGCTCTCGCGCGCGTGCGGCGTGAGCGGATACGGGGAAATAAGCGGATGGTCGATCTCGCTGCGGGGCTTTCCGGCGGGCGAACCGGCCACGCGTTCGTGCGGCGGGATCGAGAGGAGCCGTCCGCCCTGCCGCACGTAGGCCTCGAGCTTCCGCCGGAGCTCGGCATCCTGCGTCGTGCCGGCCCAAATGAGCGCGGGGTACCGTTCGAGCAGCCAGAGCGGGGCATCGCTGAGGAGACAATCGGCGATGTCGCCGTAGGGGGTGGCGGTCAGGAATCCCGTTTCATCGCGACAATAGGACGCGTCCGCATAGCCGGGGTAGAGGAGGTCGAGCACGCCGTCGACGAAATAGTCCTGCGGGTCATAGGGCAGATTGCCCCAGACGCGGTAGAGCCTGTCCGTGTAGAGATGACGCGGAAACGACCAGCCGGAATCGAAGCCGAGGAGGATGGCGACGGGCGTGTGCATGACACCGGGCTGGCCGTGTTGTCGAATCCAACGCTGGGCGGACTGCTGGATGCGTCCGATGGGGGAAAGACGCTCGCCGTCGAACCATCCGTTTTCGAAGCCCACGGCCACGCAGTTGTAGAGGATGTGCGAGTAGAGCAGACGCTTGAGCAGGCTCAGACTCGTGCCCTTGGTGGGGCCGTGCTCGTAGCCGTCGCTGCGACCGGACGACCCGTAGGTCTTGAATCCCCAGCGATTGAAGATCGAGGCATTGCCAAACCACGGAACGCCGTACTGCTTGCCGGCGCCGCGGATGAAGGCGTAGTAGACCTGGCTGTTGGGCAGGGCCTGGGCCGTCTCCGCCCCGATCAGCGTGTAGGTCCCCTCCTTCAGGAGGTAATGGCCAAAATTCAACGACACCAGCGTCGCGTGCCGATGGCCGAGATCGTCGCCCATCCGCTCGAAATGGCGCTGGAACTGGCAGTACTGCTCGAAGCGGCTCCCGGATGCCGGCGTCATCTGCGCAGCGTAGCCGCCAATGTAGCGGCCATCCTGTTCCCCGATGTCAGTCCCCAGCCAGCGGTCAGCGAGGATGGACTCGAAGATGGCGAAAGCCGACGGCGGGGGCCTGAACTGCCGCCAATAGCCGCCCGGCCCCGAGCCGGGCACGTAGCCCCAGATGTCGAACAGGTAGAGCCCCCGCGCCTTGAGTTCGCCCGCGAACTCGGTGAGGTTCGTGGCGAACAGAATCGGGTAAGACGGCCACACAACATTCCCCAGTTCATGAGTTCGGGTGAACCTCTCCAGTTCCTCACTGAACCCGACAATTCGATCGTTCTCGACACTGAAACCGCGCAACCCCGTGAACTGGGTGCGGTGCTCGAAGGTCCCCCAGTCCGGCGGGCGGACCGCCCGCCGCTCGTAGTCCGGATGCTCGGATGGGACCACAAGGTGCGAGTAGACGCGGTGCGAGTCGGTGGCGGCTTGCGGATCAGACCGAAGGCAGAAGAGACAAATAAGGGCGAAGACCGCCCCCAACCCGGAGGTCTCACAGACCCACCGCCTTCGCAGACGGAATGTCGCAGGGCCAGGGCCATTCGGGCTGCCGGCCGACCGCCGCCTCCGATTGCCTGCGGCGAATCGGTTGGTCTGGCGGACGCGGGGCTGTGTCAGCGCATGCATGGTGACTTGGTCCGGATATGAATCTGCTTTTGACCGGGTTGCATCCTCACCCGGAACCCCGCGGATTGTGCGTCATGTTCGGCACGCCGTGCGCGGACATGATCCTGAATCACGCAGGATCGGACAAGCGACGCGTCAAGGCCAGCCGCTCAGTACTCGCGCGCTTTGGTCTGCCCGGGCGTCGGCACGGGGTACCTGCCCTCGGCATCGGCCTGCAGCGGGGCGGGCGAGTCCATGGTGAAGGCGTCCACCGTCGGCGCGAATTCGTGCTCGCACTTGAGCATATCGTCATACATGACAATCTGGCCGGTGTGCGCCGCCATGCGTCCCATCGAGGTGACGAGGCTGGTCTTCACACCGGTGTCGACTTCGTTGTAGTCGTTGCCCGCGGCGATCGCGGCGATGAGCTCGTTCCACTCGTTCTGGTAGGGATCCTGCTCGGCCTGCGGAATGTCAGATT
>DAOOQY010000410.1:1985-4717 GCA_035389025.1 Verrucomicrobiota bacterium | reverse complement strand
GACGCTGGCGGAACTGGGCTACCGGGTGAAGTGCTTCTGTTTCCAGGACTGCGGGCGGCGCGCCCACAGCATCGCAGCCCAGGGGGGCATCAACGCCGCCAAGAACTGCTGCAACGACGGCGACAGCGTGTCGCGGCTGTTCCGGGACACGATCAAGGGGGGGGATTTTCGGTCGCGCGAGGCGAACGTGTATCGTCTGGCGCAGATCAGCGCGGACATTATCGACCAATGCGTGGCGCAGGGTGTGCCATTTGCGCGCGAGTACGGAGGTCTGCTCGAGAACCGGTCCTTTGGAGGGGCGCAGGTTTCGCGCACCTTTTACGCGCGGGGCCAGACCGGCCAGCAGTTGCTGCTCGGGGCCTACCAGGCCTTGAGCCGGCAGATCAGCCTGGGCAACGCGCGCATGTTCCCGCGGACTGAGATGCTCGATTTGGTGGCGATTGACGGTCAGGCCAAGGGGGTTGTGGTGCGCGACCTGGTGTCGGGTGAGATTGCATCGCACGCCGGGGACGCGGTGGTGCTGGCGACGGGAGGCTATGCGAACATGTTCTACCTGTCGACCAACGCGAAGGGCTGCAATGCGACGGCGGCCTGGCGGGCCTACAGGCGCGGCGCCTTCTTCGCGAATCCGTGCTTCACGCAGATTCATCCGACGTGCATTCCGGTCAGCGGTGAGCATCAATGCAAGCTGACCCTGATGTCGGAATCGCTCCGCAACGACGGGCGGGTTTGGGTCCCCAGGCGCAGGGAAGACTGCGCGAAGGCCCCGGGGGCGATACCTGAGGAGGACCGCGACTACTACCTGGAACGGAAGTATCCGAGCTTCGGCAACCTGGCCCCGCGTGACATTGCGTCGCGCGCGACCAAGGAGGTGTGCGATGCGGGCCGGGGCGTGGGTCCGGGCGGGCTGGGTGTGTACCTGGATTTCGGCGACGCGATCCGGCAAATGGGGGTCGAGAGGATGCGGGAGCGGTATGGGAACCTGTTCGAGATGTACGAGCGCATTCGGGGCGAGAATGCGTACGAGGTGCCCATGCGGATGTACCCGGCGATGCATTACACGATGGGGGGGCTCTGGGTGGATTACCACCTCATGAGCAACCTACCGGGCCTGTTCGTCATCGGGGAGGCGAACTTCTCCGATCACGGCGCGAACCGGCTGGGGGCGAGCGGACTGATGCAGGGCCTTGCGGACGGTTATTTCATCCTGCCGCACACGATCGGCCACTACTTCGCATCCGGCCGCCCGTCCAAATCGCCGGTCGATCACCCGGGCTTCGCCGCGGCCGAAACCGAGGTCAAGGCGCGGCTGGCGCGCCTGCTGTCCGTGCAAGGCAAACGCACCGTGACCTCGTTTCACCGGGAGCTTGGGCGGCTGCTGTGGAACGACTGCGGCATGACGCGGAGCGAGGCGGGTCTGCGCGAGGCCCTCCGCCGCATCCCGGAGTTGCGCGCTGAGTTCTGGGGCGACGTCAAGGTGAGCGGGAGTGGAGGCGAATTGAATCAGGACCTCGAGCGGGCGAATCAGGTGGCGGATTATCTCGAGTTGAGCGAATTGGTGTGTCGCGACGCGCTGATGCGGCGCGAGTCGTGCGGCGGCCATTTCCGGACGGAATCGGTGACCGAGGATGGCGAGGCGAAGCGGGACGACGCGCAGTTTGCGTTTGTGGGGGCGTGGGAGTGTCGGGGGGCGGACCGGGAACCGACGTTGCACAAGGAACCGCTCGAGTACGAGGAGGCACGGATGAGCACGAGGAGCTACAGGTGATGCATCTGAGCTTGAGAGTCTGGCGCCAGAAGAGCGCCTCGGCCATCGGGCGTTTCGAGACCTATGAGGCGCGCAACGTCTCCGCCGACATGTCGTTGCTCGAGGTGCTCGACGGGGTCAATGAGGATTTGATTGCCAGCGGCGGCGAGCCGATCGCGTTCGATTCGGATTGTCGGGAGGGGATTTGCGGGGCCTGTTCGGTGGTGATCGACGGCGTCCCGCACGGCAGCCGCCACGGGACCACCGCCTGCCAGCTTCACCTCCGCCACTTCAAGGACGGCGAGACGATCACGCTCGAACCGTGGCGGGCCCGTCCGTTCCCGGTGATCAAAGACCTGGTGGTCGATCGCCATGCCTTTGACCGCATCATCCAGGCCGGCGGGTATGTCTCCGTGAAAACCGGCGGCGCGCCGGATGGAAACGCCATCCCGATTCCCAAGACCGACGTCGATCAGGCGATGGACGCCGCGGTGTGCATCGGGTGCGGGGCGTGCGTGGCGGCGTGCAAGAATGCGTCGGCCATGCTCTTCGTCGCCTCGAAGGTGTCTCATTTGAGCCTCCTGCCCCAGGGGCGAGTCGAGCGCGAACGGCGTGTCCTGGCGATGGTGCGCGCGATGGATGACGCCGGGTTTGGCGCCTGCACGGTGACGGGATCGTGCGAGGCGGTTTGCCCGAAGAACATCCGCATCGATGTCATCGCCCGGATGAATCGCGAGTACGGTCGTGCCCTGCTTAAAGAGGGGTTGGTGGGATAGGCGACACAATTCCCCTCACCCGTCCCGCGTTCGCGGGCCACCCTCTCGCGTGCGACGCGAGAGGGATGGGGTGGCGGGTCTGCTTCATGGGAGAGCGTTGACACTCAGCGGTTGAATGCGCATCGGGTCCATGAACGAGAAACGTCCAACGCTCAACGTCCAACGCTCAACGTCCAACGCTCAACGTCCAACGCTCAACGTCCAACGCT
>DAOOQY010000410.1:0-1885 GCA_035389025.1 Verrucomicrobiota bacterium | reverse complement strand
CAACGCTCAACGGTTAACTCTGAACTCTGAACTCGTCGGTTGCAGCCCGCATAGGAGTTCTCTTGCGAAGTCTGAGCGCCCCGTGCGCTGACGGGGTGAAATATGCGGGCTGGAGGCAGGCGCCCCCGGCACGGGACGCTTGCCAAGGTCCGAATGGCTTGCGCAAGATGCGCGCGCGCATGCCAGAACAACCGGACAGTTCGTCGGCGCCCCGCCGGGCGTGGGCTGGGCTTTTCGAGGTCAAGCCTCTCTCACAGCTTCTGAGCGAAACGGAACGTCCCGGTCTGCAACTCAAACGCACGCTCGGCCCGGTGCAACTGACGGCGCTGGGCATTGGCGCGATTGTGGGGGCGGGCATTTTCTCGACGGTGGGCACCGCGGCGGCGGGCGGTGCCAACCATGTCGGGGCCGGACCGGCTCTGTCGCTTTCATTTCTGATCGTGGCGGTGGCATGCTGTTTCTCGGCGCTCTGCTACGCGGAGTTTGCGTCGTTGGCGCCGGTTTCCGGCTCGGCCTACACGTATGCGTACGCGACGCTGGGCGAACTTGTCGCCTGGATTATCGGATGGGACCTGATCCTCGAATACGCGATCGGGAACGTGGCGGTTGCCATTTCGTGGTCGGCCTACTTTCAGGAGTTGCTGCGCGGTTTTGGCTTTCTATGGCCCGAGTGGCTGGGCACGGACTACCGGACTGCGTCGGAAGCCTCGGCTCTCGTGGCCCAAGCCCATGCGGCGGGCCAGGACATCGGCGCGCTGGGCGAGTCGGTGCTGCACGAAGCGCGCGCGTTCACGCTGGCGCCGCGTCCGCTCGGTTTCCCCGTCATCTTCAATCTGCCCGCTGTCCTTGTGGTTGCGGGAATCACATGGATTCTGGTGCGGGGGATTCGGGAGAGCGCGCGCTTCAATACGACGATGGTTGTGCTGAAACTGGGCGTCATTGTGTTTTTCCTGGCGGTGGGCGCATTCTACGTCAAGCCTGACAACTGGACTCCGTTCGCCCCGCATGGGACAGAGGGGGTTCTGGCGGCGGCGGCGATCATTTTCTTTGCCTACATCGGGTTTGACGCCGTCTCGACCGCAGCGGAGGAGGCGCGCAACCCGCAACGCGACCTGCCAATCGGGATTATCGCCAGCCTGGTGGCGTGCACCGTGGTGTACGTGGCCGTGGCGATCGTGCTCACGGGCCTTGCACCCTACAAGACACTGGGAACGGCCGACCCGCTCGCGTCGGCCTTCTCCTCGGTCGGCCTGAGCCCGCGCGCGCTTTCGTGGGTTGCAGGCGTGATCTCGGCCGGCGCTCTCTGCGCGAACACGTCAGTGCTGATCGCGTTTCAGCTTGGCCAGCCCCGCATCTTCTTCGCGATGGCCCGCGACGGTCTGCTGCCGCGCTGGGCGGCGCGCGTCCACCCGCGTTTTCGCACGCCGCACGTCACGACCATCATCACCGGCGTTTTTGTGGCGTTCTTTGCCGGCATCACCAACATCAAGGAGATGGTGGAATTGACCAACATCGGCACCCTGTTCGCCTTCATCCTGGTTGCGGTCGGCATCCTGGTGCTGCGCCGGAAAGATCCCGGCCGGGCGCGTCCGTTCCGCACGCCGTGGGTGCCGTGGGTGCCATTGGCCGCGATCGCATGTTGCGCGGTGCTGATGGCGATGTTGCCTGGGATCACCTGGGGCAGGTTCGGCCTCTGGATGGCCGTGGGCCTGGCGCTGTACCACATCTACGGCTTCCGCCAGAGCCGGCTGCGCCGCCTCCAAGTCGGAGGCGCGCAGGCCGCGCAACGACGGGGTCCCATCTGACGCGCGCGCAGTCCCCCTCGACCGTTAAGGGTCTGTGCAAAAATTAATTCCGATTTTGCTGGAGGGGATTTGGCTCGCTG
>DAOOQY010000409.1:0-4719 GCA_035389025.1 Verrucomicrobiota bacterium | reverse complement strand
TGGCCCGGCAGCCGGCAAGACGTGGACGGACGTCAGCGACGTCTCTTGTCAGATTGAGTGGGGGTCGGGCGCCGCATCACGGGGCCGGGTCATCTACATTCCTCAGAACTCGCTCTATGAAATAAGTGAGTTGCCGGACAAGGTAACCGAAAAGATTGCTCCGGCGCTGTATCGGAAGTTTCCTGATGTCAAGGCTAGCCGCGAGCGAACCATTTCCAATGCTGGTGCTGCAAACGATGCTATTCGCACCGCCGTCACTGAGTGGTTCTTGCTCGCTGAGCGAATGACGAATGCGACGCGGCAGATTCGAGATCTGGGTGACCGGGCGGCTATTGAAGCGGAGCGCGACCGACTCCAAAGTGAGATCGAACGAATTCGGGTCGCCGCTCAACTGACTGACGCGGAGGTGGCTAAGTACCAAGATATTGCCGGGACGCTACAGGTCAAGGCCGATCGCATCACGTCAATCGGTCATGAGCTGAATCAACTGTCGCCCTACGTCAGCATTGACCCAGTGACAAGTGTAGCTGCCACTGTGCCCGGAGTCGTACACGTAGTCTTGCAGGTCCGTCCGGCGGCAACCGACATTCCGGTGGCCATCGCGTCCCATATCGACGAACTTCGCGCGGCAGCGAGCCGGGCCCTTGAAGCTCAGATCGAGAACGCCCTAGCATCGGGTGCCGCGCAAGCAGTTGAAGAACGAGCCGCTTTGGAGGCTGAGAGCGAGTCGTTGCGGACCAATTTTGCGGAGCTCATTGCGAAGCACCAAGCAAACCAGGAGCTGTCTCGCGTCGTCGACGATTACAAGAAGCAGGTTGGGACCCTCGCAGAGATCGAGCGTCAGGAAGCTGCTCGAAGAAAGCATGCAGAGGCCCAGGCGACCGCAGTGGCGACGATCCTCAAAGCCATTCACGAGCGAGCCGGGACGCTTGAGGATCTGATGAGCATCTTCGATTCGGCGGAGCGCGAACTCGATGGCCTGACATTCGGTGCCGAGGCGGCGGTGTCAGATGAAGTCGTAGAGCGCATTTCGGCGGGATTCAATCGGAAGCGGATCAGCCAGTATATCCCCAGTTCCGGCAGCTCTGTGGACTACGTACGTGCGCGTACAGATCCGAGTGATTTCCTGGTGGCTTTACAGAACCGGGCCCTGTCTCTGAACAAGGGCTATCGAGCTGCAGATGTCGCATGCGAAGTGCTCACAACAACCGAGGACGTCCGCTTCACCGCTGAACTCGATGGCGACCGTATCGGTGGGTTCCGGCGCTCGTCCATGACGCCCGGCAAGCAAGCGCTTTTCGCGCTCACCTTGATTCTTAATGAATCCGAGGAGCCGTGGCCACTCCTCATAGACCAACCCGAAGACGACCTCGACAGTCGGTCGATATATGACACAATTGTGCCGTATCTGACGGAACGTAAGCGTGAACGGCAGATCATAATGGCGAGCCACAATGCGAATCTGGTGATTGGTGCGGATTCCGAGGAGATCATTGTGGCCAACCGGCACGGTGCCGATCGGCCAAATCACGATTCGCGCACCTTTGAGTATCTGACAGGATCTCTTGAATACTCGAGACCGCGAAACGACAAAAGCCAGACCGTTCTCAGTCGCTGCGGCATCCGCGAGCACGCGTGTGAGATCCTTGACGGTGGTGAGCAGGCCTTCCAGAAGCGCCGCGACAAGTACAAGATCTAGTCAAGACCATCTACCAGTTGTGTAGGTGGCAGCTGCGCGGCCTCTGGGAACATCCACTGGGCTGGCTACGTCCTGGGCACCAGTTGTTGTAGGTCACCCCGGGGGCATATCTGCGTGCCGACACGTCCAGGCGGCGCCAGCCGAAACCCGTCCTTGGTGCTTCGGTCGGAGTGGTCCCGCGAAAGCCGCGGAAGTTGCAGAAGGATCAGCCCGGGCCGGCTTGTGCGGCTTGTGCGGCTTCTGCGGCGCGTGGATGAACTTCCCAGGACGGTGACGCGGGCCGTCCCCCGGTGGGTGCTGGGCGCGGGAGGGGCCGGATGAAACCGTGCTCGTCGAGGAGGGCGAGTGCCGGGTCGAGGTCGGCGACTCTGCGGAAGCGGGATCGCGAGAGGCCGCTGAAGGCGTCGCGGCGGCTGAACACGGTTTGGTTGGTGCGGATGATCCAGTCCAGGGCGGCGCGCGCGTCGTCGATGACGGGTTCGGCGCCCATGGTGTCGAACACGGCGAGGGCGTGGGCCAGAAAGTAGTGCCCGAGCCGTGCGGCGGCATCGACGTAGGTGGCAGGGATCGGCTGGGCCCAGGCCGACCGTAGCGTTCCCGCGGCGTAGAGCAGGCCGGTGAGTCGTGCGGTGGCGCCGGTGAGTTTGGAGGCCCAGTCGCTGATGTGGCCCAAGTCGGCCTCTGGCGCGAGGCGCGGTTCGATGCGGCGTTCCAGGTCGAGCACCCGTTCGTTTGCCTCGGTGGAGAGCCGTAGGACGGTCGGGTCGCCGTCACCGGCGAGGGCGAGAACGAGTCCGCGGAGTCCGTGGTGATAGGTGCGGGACACCGCCGCCGGGACTGCAGCGGCACCGATCCGCCGCCGGCCGACGGTGTTGTCGGGCAGCGAATACAGGATCCGGGCGAGCAAGCCGCGGCCGCGGAAGCCGGGGAGCCGGGAGATGTCGCGGAGCACCTCGGGTTGCAGTGCAAGGCCGAGGGTGAGGGCCGGCGCGGGGACGTGTTCGGCGGGTCGGCCCTTGCGGTCGACGCGGAGCAGGTCGCCGGCGTGGCCCTTGAGGAACACCTCGAGTGACGGCACGCCGCCGGAGTAGCGGCCGGACATGGTGGTGAAGATGCCGCCCTCGGCGGACAGCACGGCGAGCCGCCCTCCCTGCTCGGCGAGCAGGGACGCGGCGGCCTCCGGGGTGACGTCATCGGCGACGAGCCGCGGCAGCATGGGCACGCGGGTGTTCTCGGCGGTGAGGGCGGCGCCGGCGGCGTCGGCGAGGGCCTGGGCGCGGTGCTGCGGGTCACTGGTGTCTGCAGCGGCGTTGGCGTGCCGTTCGGCGTCGCGTCGGCTGACCTTCCGGGCGAGTTCGGCCTCGACTATGACGGGTCGGTACTGCTCGGCGAGGTCGCGTTCGGCGTCGAGCAGTGGCGCGGTCATCGCGGCGAACACCGCAGACTTGCGGGAGCCGGGTGCCATTGCGACCACCGCGTAGAGGTTGAGGGGCTCCCGCCATCCGGGACGGACTTCCAACAGTGCGCGGCCACCCGCGGCGGTGGAAAGCGCGGCGAGGGAGACGCACCCGGCCAGGTCGAGGGGGGTCTGGGTGAACTCGGACACGGCGAGGACATGGTCGCTCACCCATGGGGGCAGTGCGTCGACCGGGAACGGCGGGAGGAGGCGGCGGGCAGCGAGGCTGATCGGGTCGGCGTCCCAGCCGGATGGGACAGGCTGGTTCTCGCCGTGCAGGACGCTGAGCCGGTTATCGGCGTCAAGCCGAGTGAGAATCTGCTCGGCTGACGTAGTCCGCGCGCCCTGGGTCATGAGCCGGTCCGTGCAGCCAGTTCGCGTGGATGTCGGGCTCCAGCGATGAGGCCGGAGCGGATGGTCGCTGCTGCCTCGCCGGCGGGCAGGCCAATTGCATTGGCCGCTTGGGTGAGTGCCTCGCCGGCGAGGCCGGCCGGCAAGAATCCGGTGGCGGCGAGCCGGCCGAGGGCGAAAGCGGCTTGATTGAGAGTGTGGTTTCGGCTGCCGGGACGGGCGGCCAGGACCCGATCAAGTTCGGCCTCCAGAGCGGTGGCGGCGTAGAGAGAGGGGTGTTTGACGGCCCCGAAAGGCTGCCCGGTCGTCGGAGCCGGCTGGCGGTCGTCGTTGGCGAGAAGCGCGCTGATCCAGCCTGGGAGCGGCGCGACGGGGAGGTCGAGGATCGGACGGTAGCTGCGCCCGGTGATCCGGGAGCCGACGCCCACGACGTACCCACCGGTGGCCCGAGTGTCGATCAGCCAGCCGAGCCGACCCGCGGTGTTCCGCAGCTTCGGCCCGTCTGGTGAGGTCGAGAAGTACAGGTGCTGGCCGCCGCCCCCGGCGGTACTCACGCTGTAGGTCTGGATCGGCAACCGTTCCCCGGCGTCCCCGGCGAGTAAGGCGAACACGTTGGCGCCGTTGACGATGCCGGGTCGTCGCCACCTGGCCGGGATTTCGGAGCCGGGTTTGGGCGAGTCGAGGTCGATGACCACCAGGCGGGCCGGCCCACAGGCCACTCCGATGTTGTAAGGCCCGGCAGTCCAGGCCCGGTGGATCCGGTCCAGGTCGGTGGTTGCGCGGGTTTCCCAGTCGCGGATGGCCGGACGCTTGTCACCGGGACGAAGTGGGAAGACGGGCCATCCTCGGTTGGCGTGGTCCAGGGCGGAACGCAGGAGAGGATCGGAGAGCATGAGGAGTCCTTCGTTCCCAAATGGGTTATGGGGCTTGGCTGATCGCGTCGCGCTCGGCCTGACGTGCGGACCCCGATGCGTCTCGCCCATGGGCGGTGGGGTCGGGCCCGTCCACCGGGGTGGTCGTCGGCACCAGTGGCGCGGCGCGAGTCTCGGACCCGGGCTCGTCGCCGGAAGGCTCGGATGGGCCGGGCGAAGCGGGGCGATCTAGCCTCGCCGGCGGCGGCGGCGCGTCTGGTGCTTGGTTGGACGCTCGGCGCGTGCGACGGCGAGGCGCTCCCGGTAGGTCAGCCCACCCCATATGCCGTGCGGCTCGCGGC
>DAOOQY010000408.1:0-4722 GCA_035389025.1 Verrucomicrobiota bacterium | reverse complement strand
GATTCGCCGGGTGACGCACACGGTGAACCGGCGGGAGATGCGATCGAGCCCATCTCGCTTCCCGAGCGGGCGGGGGCGATTCTGCTCTTGGGGGCGACGTTGGCGATCGGGCTCTATCCGCGGCTGCTGCTGGACTTCATTGTGCCGAGCGTGACGTCCTTGATCCAGGGCCTCGAGAGGGGAGGTGGATCATGACAGGCGTGGGTTACGGCGATTTGCTGGCGGCGTTGGCGCCGGAGACCGCGCTCGTGCTGGCGGCCGTGGCGGTGCTGTTCATCGACATGGGACTCATGCGGACGGCACCCCTGCGGCGGCGGTTCCTGACGGCCAGCGCGGTGGCGGGACTTGGCTGCCTGGTGACGCTGGGGATTCTCGCACTGAGCCGGGCGCATCTGCGGTTTCTGGACGGGGTGCTGGTGGTCGATTCCCTGACTCAATGGGTCAAGATGTTCGTGGTGGTGCTGGCCCTGTTCACCGCGGGCATCTCGGCACAGGCGGATTTCACCGAGCATGTGGGCGAGTATTTCGCGCTCCTGCTGCTCGCCACGGTGGGGATGATGTTCCTGGTGAGCACCGAGGAAGTCCTGATGATCTTCGTGTCGCTCGAACTGACCAGCCTCGCGCTCTACGTGCTGGCGGCGATGGACAGGCGGGCGCGCCATGCCAGCGAGGCGGCGCTGAAGTACTTCCTGTTCGGCAGCGTGGCCGCCGCATTCACCCTGTTCGGATTGAGCCTGGTTTACGGATTGTCGGGAGCGACCAACCTGACCGGGATCGCGGCCGGCCTGCGGGTGCATCGTCTCGATCCGCTGCTTGCCGTGGCCGTGGTGATGGTGATCATGGGATTCGGATTCAAAGTGGCCGTGGTGCCGTTTCATTTGTGGGCGCCCGACGCCTACGAAGGCGCACCCGTCGCGGCCGCCGCCCTGATCGCGTCGGGATCGAAGGTGGCGAGCTTCTTCGTTCTGGCCAAGATCGTCGTGCTGGGATTCGCCGGTGTGGAAGGCAGCGGCGCATGGGGACAGTTGCGCGCGGGTTGGCTGCCGGTGTTGGCGGTTATGGCCGTGGGCTCGATGGTGTTGGGCAATCTCACGGCGATTGCGCAGGGGCATTTGCGGCGGTTGCTGGCCTATTCGGCCATCGCGCATGCGGGCTACGTCCTGCTTGGGCTGATGGCGATGGGCTGTCCTTCGCAGCGTTCCGCGGGGCTGGCCGCGGTCCTGTATTACGTGGCGACGTACGGGCTGACCACCGTGGGAGCCTTCGGTGTGGCGTCGGTGATCGAGCGGGCTGACGGCGATGGGCGGATTGATGCGCTGGCCGGACTCAGCCGCCGGTCGCCGCTGCTGGCCTTGTGTCTGATGGTCTTCTTGTTGTCGCTTGCCGGCATTCCGCCCCTGGCCGGGTTCTTCGGCAAGTTCGGTTTGTTTGCGGCGGCCATGGGCGCCGACCCCGCGGGCCTGGGCCTGTTGTGGCTGGTCGGCATCGCGATCGCGATGAGCACGGTGTCGTTGTACTATTATTTGCGCGTCTTGAAGCAGGCGTATGTCGCCAGGGGCGACGAAGAGGCCCCGCGGATTGTCGTGCCGTGGACTGACCGCCTTGTGCTGATCGCGGCGGCGGTTGGCGTCTTCCTGTTGGGGGCATTGCCCGGGTTGCTGCTCGATCCCCTGGCGCGTGCAATTGCCGGCGGAAACGGCTTCTGATCCGCCATGCCCGAAGCGACGGCAGCGAGACGCCTCGAGCCGCGGGTGGATGCGATTCAGACCGGCGCTTGACGCTGCGTGCGGATTGCCAACAGACTGGCTGTCATGTTCAAGATGATCGGTGGCGACGGCCGCGAGTACGGTCCGGCAACCGCGGAGGAGTTGAGCGCCTGGATTCTGGATCATCGGGCCAACGGCCAGACGATGGTTCAGGTCGAAGGCGGTTCGGAGTGGCAGCCTCTGTCGACAGTGCCTGGATTCGAAGAGGTCTTGCGCCAAGCGTATCCGGGCACGGCTGCCGGCCCGAGGCGATCCGAACCGTCGACGCGGGGGGCACTCGGGACAATCGAGGCGTGGGATGCCGCGCCGGCGGCGACCTTGAGTGCCGGCGATTGTCTCGGGCGCGGTTGGGTGTTCTTGCGCCGGCATTTCCTGCTGGTGTCGGCGGGTTGCGCGCTGGTGTGGGCCATTCTGACCGTCAGCGCGATGGCCACATGCATCGGGGGCGTGCTCGGCCTTGTCCTGAGCGGCGCGCTCTATGGCGGGCTGATGCTGCTTTTCCTGGGCTTGATGCGGGGCCAACCGGCGTCTCTGGGCACTCTGTTCACCTGCTTCGGCCCGCGGTTCGTCCCGCTCATGCTCGTCGCGATCGTGACTCAGGTGTTGAGCCAGATCGGCCTGGTCTTCTGTCTGGTCCCCGGCCTGATCCTCAAGGTCATCTGGGCGTTCGCCCTTCCGCTGGCTGCCGATCGCGGAGTGGTCTTTTGGCCGGCGTTGGAACTGAGCCGGCGCACCGCGCAGCGTCACTTTTTCACGGTGGCGCTCTTGATGTGCGTGGCGTTCCTGCCGCTGCTGGTTTTCGAAGTGTATGGCGGCTTGCGGATGATGACGTTCCTGACCGACATCCTGGGGCCGCCGGGCACGTGGACACTCGATTCCATTCAGGACAAGAAGTCTCAGATCGGCGAGTTCCTGATGACCCTGGGTTTGCAGGAACAACTCGTCGTTCTGTTGAGCATGCCGTTTGGGTATGCGGCGTTGCTCCAAGCGTATGAAGACCTCTTCGGCCCGCGCCGGGCAGGAGCCGATCGATAAGCCCACGGCCTGGGCCTGCACCATCACGAACGCGGCCGCTCTTCCCGGCCTCGGGACACTCGCCGGCGGCGGCAAAGTTGGGTATGTCCAGGCGGCGTGTGCGCTCATCGGCTTTGCGCTCAGCCTGGGAGGCCTGGTGGCGCACCTGCGTGTCTGGTTCGACACAGGCGAGATGCCGGACGGGTTCACCCGGGGTCTGGTGGTGGCGGTGTGTGGGTTGGGCCTCTTCGCGTCTGCCTGGCTTTGGGCCCTGGCCAGCAGCATCCGCATGCATCGTCGAGCCGCTGGGCCCCCGCCGGCGCCGAAATCCAATGACGCCCCCTCTTCTCCCATCCCGCCCCGACTCTGAGCCGGAGGGCTGGAATGGTGTCTGGCCGGCGTGGCTGTTTCTCGGGCTCCTGGGCCTGCTGGCTGGCGCGCGCCTTGCCCAGCTCTGGCGGCTCCCTTTGCCCCATTGCTGGTTCAAGACGATCACCGGATTGCCCTGCGCCTTCTGCGGCGCCACGCGCGCGGCGTCCGCCGCGGCGGGACTGGACCTTGCGACTGCGATCCGGCTCAACCCGCTGGCTTGCGCGTTGGGCGCGGCGGTCGTCGCCCTGTTTGTCGCGTGGGCGGCGGATCAGTGGTTGGGGACGCGCTGGGGGGTGCGGATGCGGCGCTGGGCGGCTTGGCCCTGGTACTGGATTGGCGTGACGGCTCTCATGCTTAACTGGATCTACCTGCTGGCCGCCAGGAACGGTTGAGGGGGCTTGGGGCGGCTCTCGATCTTAGAAGAACGGGTTGTGCGCCCTCTCCTCGGCCACGGTCGTGAGCGCGCCGTGGCCCGGACAGAGGAGCGTGGCGGGCGGCAGCGTGAAGATGCAATCGCGGATTCTCTGTCTGGCGAGGTGCGCCTGGCCGGTCGCCCGGCCCATCGACCCGGCGAACAGCGCGTCGCCCACAATCGCCACGTGCGGCGCGTCGTCCGGCCATGTGCCAATGACGTAAGTCACCCCGTCCTCGGCATGGCCGGGCGTGTCGCGATGCGTGATGCGCAGACTGCCGAGTTGAATGCACTCGTCCGGACGGTTCCGTTGATCGACCGGTGCGGTCCGTGAACTCGAGTGCAGGCGCATTGGGGGGAACCGTGCGCGAATGGCCGGCAAAGCGGCGACATGGTCCGCGTGGCCGTGCGTGATGAAAAGGTGGCGCATCTCGAGACCGTGCTCCTGGATCAGGGCAAAGACCGGAGCCGGATCGAAGCCGGTGTCGAAGAGGGCGGCGTCGTGCGTCACTTCATCCCAGACGAGGTAGGCGTTGACGCTCATCCCCACCGTGGTGGTGATGATCCTGAACTCGCGCCATGTGCCGAGGTCGACAGGCCGCGGATTCCAGCCCTCGGCAATCGCCCGCAGCTTGGACGCATCGAGTCCAACCAGGGCGGCAAGCGGCTCGAGGTTGCAGGGTCTCGCCGCGACCCCGCTCTCTTCGAGCGCTTCGAGTTCGGGGACCGTCAGGCTGGCGGCGGCGGCGGCCGGTTCGAGGCCGATGCCGGCATGCAGGCGCCCTTTGCGGAGGATATCGCCAAGATGGTCTTCGAGGTTCATGCGAGGGAGTTTAGAGGACTCCAAGCCCGCTGCACGCCCGAATCGTCACGCCGGCTTAAGCCAACGAGCGACGTGCGGCGTCTGATCCAGCAGACCAGATGAGAATCCTCATGCTTCTCCTCATGACCGCCGCGCCGGTTTCATCCAGACGGCGGCAGTCCGGCAGATGAGTCCGGCGTCGGAGTTCAACCAGCAATGATCTATGGCACTCAGTAAACGCCGTTGCGAACCAACACTCCGCTGCCTTCGTCCCTCCCTCGATCCCGGCGCGGTTTTGCTTGGCTAGCAGCCCGTCGGACTTCGTGGCGATCTACCACCACGCCATCTCTGGCCTG
>DAOOQY010000407.1:0-4726 GCA_035389025.1 Verrucomicrobiota bacterium | reverse complement strand
CCTGGTGGTGGCAACGCCTTCGGGACAACTTCATGAAATGGGCGCGCTGCTCGTTGGCGCCACGGCCGCCAACCTGGGCTGGCAGGTTACAAATCTCGGCGCCAGTCTGCCCGCCTTGGAAATCGCTGGGGCCGCCCGCCAGAAGAAGGCGCGCGTGGTGGCATTGAGCCTCGTATATCCCGAGGACGACGCGAACCTCCCGACCGAGTTGGCGCTGCTGCGCGAGTCCCTGCCGGCCCAGACTGCGCTGCTGGTGGGCGGTCGCGCCATGCCGGCATACCGCGACATCTTGCGACGGCTGGGCGCCATTCTTGCGGAGGACCTGGCGCAATTGGGGCAGGCTCTCGACCGTCTGCGGCGACCTATCGAGTAGGCAAATACGATGAGATGCTTCTTCGCTCCCAACATTGACGGCAAAGGGCGGCTGATCCGCGGACTGATGGGTGCCACGCTGCTCGTCGGCGCCACTTTCAGCTTCGGCCATTCAGTCTGGGGGGGAATGCTGTTGGCAGCGGCCGGTCTGTTCTGCCTGGTCGAAGCCGCTCGCGCCTGGTGCCTGGCACGCGCCTGCGGCATCAAGACGAAACGCTGAACGCTCTGTGGTGACCATGAAGGAATACTCACTCCAAACCGAACTCTGGCTGCCCCGCCCGCTCGACCAGGTTTTTCCCTTCTTCGCGGAGGCGCGCAACCTCGAAGCGCTGACGCCGTCGTGGCTGAACTTCGAGGTGCTCACCCCGGCGCCGATCCTCATGCGCGCCGGCACGCTCATTGACTATCGCATTCGCGTGCATGGGCTGCGCGTCCGCTGGCGCACGGAGATCGCCGAGTGGCAGCCGCCGCATCGTTTCGTCGACGTCCAGGTGCGCGGGCCTTACACCCTGTGGCATCACACGCACGCATTCGAGGAACGGGATGGCGGAACGCTCTGCGCAGACTGCGTCCGTTACCGGCCGCGCGGCGGCGCCTTGGTCAATTGGCTCTTTGTGCGGCGGGATGTCGAGCGGATCTTCGAGTTCCGCCAGCAGCGGATGAAGGAGCTGTTTGGCGCCGAGCGAGGTTGAATGCTGCTCAGTGCACATTGCCCTGGAGTGTAAATCCATGCATTCGACCATCACGACGGTTCTCGTCACCGGCGCCACCGGCTACATCGGCGGGCGGCTTGCTGTACTGGTATCTGCTCTATCCCATTCACACGGTGATCTTCAGCGGATTGGCCAGAGGTCTGGCACACCGCGCGGAAACGCGGGACGCGCCTCGATGAGGCGAGCGCGGATATCGCCCGCACGCCGCCGACTCCGTTTGTCTTTTGCCCGCGCCGTCCGGTTTGGCAGGATGCGACCGCGCTGAATGAAAGTGACAAGTGATTCTTCATCAACTGCGCCGCGTCCCGTGCAGGTGCAAGCGGGGCCCGCCAACAGCAAGTTCCTAACAGTATTGCGGGAGGAGTCCGATGATCTGGCAAGTCTATCTGCAATTCAGCCTTCCACACCTCCAGCATCCGTGCCCAGATCGGTTTCGTCGGGATCTTCTCGATCGGCATCGGGCTGTGGCTGGCCATGTACGCCGTGTACGCCCTCATGCCCCGCCGCGTTCCGGTGATCCTGTCGCAGGGCTTGCACGGGCTGGCGTACACCTTCTTCATCTGGGTGGGGTTCGTCTATGTGAACGAGGTGGCGCCGCCGGACATCCGCGGCTCCGCCCAGGACCTTTACACGGTGGTGCTTTTCGGCTTCGGCTTTTTCCTGGGCACCCAATTCACCGGGGTCGTCATGGACAAGCTCAAGACGCCCGAGGGCAGTTTCCGCTGGCGACAGCTCTTCCTGGTTCCCTGCGTGACGACGCTCGTCTGCCTGCTCGCAATGGTGGCGATGTTCAGGGGATGACAAACTCCGCTGTGCCTTGAAGAGGCCCAACGCGGAGCGACGAGCCCCAAGTCGCCCGAGAATACCGCGCAACCCGGCAACCTGCTCTGCTAAGTAGTAGGTGAGTGCTCGACGAAACCAACCTCGCTACAGACACAGAGTCAACAAAAGGAAGGCAAATGAAAGACGCGGTGAATCTCCCCCTGAATCTTGGCGGCCTGACCAGGCTCAGCCGTCGGGCCGCCGCAGGAAACCGGCGCCGAGTTGTGCCGCCCTGGATGGTCCGCAGTCTGCTTGGACTGGCGCTCGCTCTTTGTGTTTATGGCGCAGCGCCCGTGGTCCGCTTTGAATGGTCGATGCCGGATCGGTTTGGTCTCGACCGCAATGCCGATGGCTTGATCGATTACCCGAGGCCGCCGCTCGTGATCGACAATTCCGACACGACTGAGGTCTCCACAAGTGGGTCGTGGCGCGTGGCGACCTACCTCGACGGTTACAACGGACCAGACTACCTGCACGACATCAATGCGGGCAAAGGCGCCAAGACCGTCGAATTCACCACTGCGCTCCCTGAATCGACCACCTACGAGGTGGCCCTCTGGTATCCCGCACAGGCCAACCTTTCGCCCGCTGTGCCGGTCGACATCATCCATGCCGGAGGCAGCACTCCGGTCCTGGTCGACCAAACAGTCCATGGCGGCCAATGGCACACCCTGGGCACATTCCACTTCAACGCGGATCGCCAGGTGCGCGTGCGCATCAGCAACGCCGGCACCACCGGCTACGTTGTGGCGGACGCCGTGAGATTTCGCAGTCTCTACTCGGTCGCGCCAGACAGTTGGACTGTGAAGTTTGATGCCAGCGCCTCAAGCGGCAGCATCGCGCGCCTCGAGGTGAGGTTGGACGGGATTCTCCAGTTGCAAACCGTCGGTCGCGTCTTTGATCTGTCGTTTCCGACCGAAGGCGTTTACGGCGTCGAGGTGACGGCGGTTTCCCCGACGGGGCAACGCGCCAGCCTGGCCCAGCCCGTCGTCGTGCAGGATTGGTTGATCATCGGGGTGGGCGATTCCTACGCCTCAGGCGAGGGAAGCCCGGACATCCCGATCCAGGCGCACCTTTTTGACGACTACCAAAGGATTTCCGGCGACCTCGCCGGATTCACGGACCAACTGCGGGTCGCCCAGGAACAGCTCACCGCGGCGAAGACGAATTACGATGACGTGCGTGCGCAGACGGCGGCGGCATGGGTGGCCTGGCAGCGCTACCAGGAGGCGGAGGCCGATCGCGCTTTTCACTGCGATCGGACCACTTGCATCACCATCCCCTTTGTCGGGCAGGTCTGTGGCATCCCCGACCCGGACTCGAGTTGCCCGGCTGCCACAACGGCGGCTGCCCAGCGGTTGGCCGACTTGGGCGTCGAACTGGTTAAGCTTGGCTTGGAAGCCTCCGTCAACGCCGTCCAGGAGCGTCTGGCCGCGGTCGAACAGGCGGCCCTGACCGCATGGAATGCCGCCAAACAGGCCGTGTCGGACCTTGAAGCCAGCATCGAGGAATCACAATTCCAGTTGGCCGACATCCAGGCCCAGGCAGAAGCCGTCTGGCAGAACGAGGGCGCCCACCGATCGGCTTGGTCCGGACAAGCCCAGGCCGCTCTGCTCCTCGAAAAGGCAGATGCCCGCACCTCCGTCACATTTGTCCATCTCGCCGAGAGCGGTGCTGTCATCTCGGGCGCCAAAAGGCAATTCGAGGACCTGGCGACTCACCTGTGCGGTCGTGAGATCGACGGCATCCTGATTTCCGCTGGCGGCAATGATGCGCGGTTCTCGGACGTGATCAAGAGTCTGATCAAATACAAGCACTCGCATTTGTCGGGACCGCTGGAAGAGGACCCCTTAGGGGTTCCGGTGGTGCTCGATCTATGCGCGTCACTGGGGATTCCGATATGCGACGAAAACGCGTCCGCTTTCGCAGCGATTAAACAGAGCGCGACGGCGATGTTCACCAATGCGATTCTCGAACTGGCAAGCGAATACCAGAATCTCAATACCGCTGTTTCAGATCTGAACGCCGGGTCCGAGTGGTTCACCGTGTCGGAAAGGGTGTACATAACCGAGTATCCGGACCTTTCGACCGGCGACAACGGGGCGGTCTGTGACGCTTCGGTTCGGGCGCCAGGAGTGGAAAAGGAGGAATGGGCCTGGGTCGGGAACACGCTCACACCCCAGCTCAATGCCGAGGTGAAAAAGGCGGCGGAGATTTGCGGCTGGAACTACGTTGGTGGAATCTTCGATGCCTTCCGCAGGCACGGATTCTGCGCGTCGGGCGACGAGCGCTGGGTCAATGGGGTTGAGGATTCGCTGCGCGCCCAAGGCGACATCTATGGAATGGCGCATCCCAATCGGGATGGTTATCAAGCGTATGCCCAGTTCATCTGGGCCGCACTGCGCCAGGACTTGTACAGCGGGGAGGACTTCGAGTCCCCGCGGCCGCCAGGACCGCCCCCGGCGTCGCGTCCGCTGATCACCCCAACACTGGTAATGTGGAGTGGGCGCCTGTATCTGGAGTTCTTTGCTGAACTCGGGCGCGACTACACCCTGCAATACACCGCCGCTTTCGGCCAACCGTGGCATGATGCGGACACCTTGCACGGAAGTGGATCGGAGACGTCCTTCAGCGTGGCCAGGGAGAACGTCGGCGCCCGGTTCTTCCGGGTGCGGGTGGATTAGCGGAGGGGGTGACGGTTTGGCGCTTTGGCTCTTGGATGACAAAGCGCCTGCATACTGAGGGGTCCGCAGCATACGTGACGAAGACCCCTCACCCCGTCCCTCTCCCATCCGATGGGAGAGGGTGCCCGGAGGGCG
>DAOOQY010000406.1:0-4742 GCA_035389025.1 Verrucomicrobiota bacterium | reverse complement strand
GCGGACCGTGGATCAAGCCGACCGAAACGATGCGCTACCTGGCGGCCTCCGAGACACCCGTGCGCGGTCCGCGCCGGTTCGCCGCGGAATTGCCCGCACCGGAAGAGCCGTTCCAGGACGTCGCCGTCCTCGCCTTTCCAAGGCCGTCGCACGACGCGGATTCGCTCTCCGCGCGTCCCATACGGGTGACGTGTCTGCCGGAAGTCAGCAATTCAGAGAGACTGGCGGACGGCGACATCGCGACGGCGATCCGGTTCCCGGGAGGCGCGGGACGAGGCCAGACCCCATTCACAGTCGAGTTCGAGGTGGGCGAGCCATTCACGGCGCGATCGCTCGAAATCGTCCCAACTGGAGACGCCTTCGGCGCCCAATGCGAACTGCAAGCGGCCGGGGCCGACGGCGTCTATCAAACAGTGCGGCGTTTCAAATGCGATCGCTCGAACATGACGCTGGGCGTGGGCTTCTTGCCGCGCGGGCCAGTGACCGTGTCATTCCCAGCCGTGACTGCGACCCGGTTTCGGGTCGTCTTTACCGGCTCTTTCGGCGGCGGCCAACCGGCCTTGTCCGAAATCAATCTCTCCGGGGCGGCGCGGCTCGAAGCGTACGTCGAAAAGCAATTGGGCAAGATGCATCCCACGCCGCTGCCGATGTGGGATGCCTACCTGTGGCCAACGCAAGCCGAGCCGGACAGCGCGGACCTGGTCGTGCCGCGCGCCGCGGTGCGCGACCTGACACGGCAGATGGCGCCTGATGGCACTTTGACTTGGGATGTGCCTGATGGGGACTGGATCATCCAGCGCATCGGCATGAGGCCGACCGGCATGAAGAATTCGCCGGCCTCCCTCGAGGGCCAGGGACTCGAAGTGGACAAGATGAATCGCGCCCTGGCCAAGCGCCATTTCGACGCGTTCATCGGCGAACTGGTTCGGCGCATGCCTCCCGCGGATCGCAAGGCCTTCAAGCGCGTCGTCGCAGACAGCTACGAAATGGGCTCGCAAAACTGGACCGACGGCTTCGACGCGCAGTTCCTCCAGCGCTACGGCTACGATCCCAAACCCTGGCTTCCTGTTCTCAGCGGACGCCTCGTCGGCACTGCGGATCAGAGCGAGCGGTTTCTCTGGGATTTGCGCCGGCTGGTGGCGGATCGGGTCGCGACCGAATACGTCGGGGGTTTGCGCGACGCCTGCAAGCCGCACGGTTTGGGCCTGTGGCTCGAGAACTATGGCCACTGGGGCTTTCCCGCCGAGTTCCTCCAGTACGGCGGCCAGTCCGACCGCATCGGCGGCGAGTATTGGGTCACCGGCGACCTCGGCTCGATCGAGTTGCGCGCCGCCTCCTCGTGCGCGAACACCTACGGCCACACGTTCGTCTCGGCCGAAGCCTTCACCGGCGGACCGGCTTTCCACAATGCGCCCCGCGCCCTCAAGGCCCGAGGCGATTGGTCGTTCTGCGAGGGCGTCAACCATTTCGTCTTGCACGTCAACATCCACCAGCCGTGGGAGGACAAGCGACCGGGCGTCAATGCCTGGTTCGGCACCGAGTTCAACCGCCACAACACCTGGTTCGAGCGGAGCGCCGCCTGGGTGGATTACCTGCGCCGTTGCTGCTGGTTGCTGCAACAGGGCAACCGCGTAGCCGACGTCGCCTATTTCATCGGCGAAGACGCCCCCAAAATGACCGGACTGCGCCAGCCCGCATTGCCGCCCGGACGCGACTTCGACTACATCAACGCGGAGGTGATCGAGACCAGGCTGGGCGTCCGGAATGGCCTGCTCGAACTGCCCCACGGAACACGTTACCGCATCCTTGTCCTGCCGGACCTCGATACCATGCGACCGGAAGTCCTCCGCAAAATCCGCAGCCTGGTCCGGGCTGGCGCCACCGTGCTCGGGCCGCCGCCATCGCGCTCCCCCAGCATGCAGAACTATCCGGCGTGTGATGACGCAGTGCGCCAGTTGGCCGCCGAACTCTGGGGCGGTCTCGACACCCGACAGCCCGGCTCCCGCGCGTTCGGCAGCGGCCGCATCGCGTGGGGCCAGCCGCTCGAAGAACTGCTGGCCACCCTCGAGTCATCGCCGGATTTCCGAAGCTCGACGCCGCTTCGATTCACCCACCGACGCAGCCGTGAGGCCGACATCTACTTTGTCGCAAATCCGAAAGCCGAGCCGCTCACCACCACGGCGGCCTTCCGCGTCGACCACAAAGCCCCTGAGTTCTGGTGGCCCCATTCAGGCAAAATCGAGCGTCCCGCCGCCTACGACCTCGCCAGGGGAACCGTCACGCTGCCCGTGTCCTTGGGACCACTCGAATCGGTCTTCGTTGTCTTCCGCGACAAGGCGGCGGCCCGCTCGGAGCGTGTCGTCTCGGTGCGGCGGAATGAACGCGAAATCCTGTCCACAACCCTCACCCCCGCCGCGCATGTCGCGAGCGGAGACAGCCCCAACAACTTCACCTTCGCGGCTTGGGTCAAACCCGCCGATGCCACGACGCTGGTGCCCGAGGCCAATCGCGGCGTGATCGGCATGAGCGAGAGACGCAATGACGCCCTGGCCGCGCCGCATGGTGACGACTTTGGCGGCAGCGGCCACGCAGGCTGCGGCATGGCCGTCGGCACCAACGGCGTCTGCGTCTTCGAGCACGGGGCGAACTACTTCGCGCCAACACTTGTCCACGCCGCGCCACTGAGCGATTGGACTCATGTCACCGTGGTATACCGCGAGGGCCAGCCAAGCCTCTACCTGAACGGAACGCCGGCCCGAACCGGCTTGAAAAGCGAACACATCGTCCATTCGGCCGCCACCACAGGCGCTCATCCTCAGTTCCGCGGCAAGATCGGCGCCTTCACTCAGATCGGTCGGGCTTCGATCGCCAGCGAGGTGGCACAGCTCGCCCGCACGATGCCGCGCCCGGACCTCGCGTTCGCCGGTCCCGCACTTCAGCTCACGCGAATCGGCCGCGAACTGGGTGCGGTCGCAGCCGAGCCGGGCGACTATGAACTGGTGTTCGCGGACGGCGCGCGGCGCGCACTGCGCGTCGCTGCTGTGCCCGAGCCGGAGCACGAACTGACGGGCGCCTGGGAAGTTCAGTTCGATCCGGCTTGGGGCGCGCCCGAGCGCGTGATCTTCGATTCGCTCTCCGATTGGACGCAACGGAGCGAGGATGGCATCCGCCATTACTCCGGCCAAGCCACTTACCGCAAGACGTTCGAGCTGCCTGCCTCGCGCTTCGCGGAGGGCGCCTCGCATTTCGTCCTCGATCTGGGCGAGGTGCGCGACTTGGTGACCGTGCGCCTCAATGGCGAGGACCTCGGCACGCTCTGGATGGCGCCGTGGAGGCTGGACATCACCGGCGCAGTCAAGTCAGGCGCAAACACCCTCGAAATCGAGGTGGTCAATACATGGAACAACCGACTCGCCGGTGATGCCGCCTTGCCCGCGGCCGCGCGCCGCACCGTCCTGCTCGCGCCCACCGTGCAGGCCGACACGCCATTGCTGCCCGCCGGCCTGCTCGGCCCAGTCCGAATCCTGCAAACACGATTGCCGACGGATTAGAAACACCAGCAGCAGCTTATTCCATTTCGCTTCAAAGATGAGACGAACCCCTCACCCCGGCCCTCTCCCCATCCGATCGGGAGAGGGTGTCCGAAGGACGGGTGAGGGGTATTAGTCTCAGCTTGGACGCCGCACGGAATTAGCAGCCGCCCGACTTCCCTTCCTCACCGGCCAACAGGAATTGCGTCGGCTTCTCCATCAACTCGATTTCGTAGCCCTCCGGCGCATCGACAAATGCAAAACCGCTCCCATCATCCCGCATGTGAGGGCCGTCCGAGTACTTGAGTCCGTGCTTCGCCAGATGCCGCCCGAACTCCTTCAGGCTGCTGACCTCGAAGGCCAGGTGTGTCAGGTCGGGCTGCACCTCGACCGGGCCGCTGTCCGGGAAGTAACACAGCTCGATGAGTTCCTCGCTGCCGGCTGCCTTCAGGAACACCAACTCGGAACCGCGCGGCGATTTGTGCCGCCGGACCTCGGTCAAACCAAGGACCTTTTTGTAAAACTGAACGCTTCGTTCGAGGTCGTTCAGCCGATACCGGGTGTGCAGGAGCTTCGTGACGCGACTCATGGCGCCCAGCGTAGCTCGAGGATCAGGCCGGCGCAATGACAGGCCACGCCCCTCCCCTGCCACCGCAGGCCGCCCAAGCCGTTCTTACCGGACATTCGGCGGTCTTGGCGGGGCAGGCCGGGACTGCTCGGCCATCTTCTGCTTCAGGAAGTCGACCGCGGTCATGAGCTGCGCGTCGTGCCCTCGCGCCATCTCCGAGGGATCGAGGTCCACCGGAATATCGGGCTCGACGCCCTCGTTCTCGATGACCCATTTGCCCTCGGTGCTGTAGACACGATAGTCCGGCGCGGTGATGCCGCCGCCATCGACGAGGGAGATGAACATCGAAATCCCAACCAGGCCGCCCCAGGTGCGTGTGCCGATGATGGGGCCCATCTTCCTCAGCCGGAACTCGGCGGGGAGCATGTCGCCCCCCGAGCCTGCCTGCCGGTTCGTGAGCAGCGCCATATGCGCTCGCGTCGCAACCAGCGGCGTCGAGTAGTCGGTCGAATGCCGCCGCGTCCAGTAGAACGAAATCGGCGCGTCCATCCGCCGAAGAAAGACGTCCGGATCAAGGCCGCCCCCGTTGTACCGGCCGTCGATGACAAGCCCTTCCTTCCGGGTCTGTCCGTACCAGTAGAGTG
>DAOOQY010000405.1:0-4745 GCA_035389025.1 Verrucomicrobiota bacterium | reverse complement strand
TGGCGGCTGCGGCAGCTGCGCGTAGCAAGAGCGACGGTGGCGGCGGGGAGCGCGCGGTTGTCGGCGCACAGCTTCGCCATGGGCGCGCGGCTTTCCCGGCAGAACATCGGAGTGACGCTGGCCGGTCCGGGACTCGAAGCGGTTCTGAACGGACTCTATGTCACCACGGAGAAGCGTCTGGCGGATCATCACATGGTGGTCGACCACGCCCAACCGCATTGCGCCAGCCACGAGTATTTCAACGGGATTCTGTCGGGCCAATCCCGGGGCGTGTTTCACGGGCGCATCCTGGTCCGGCCCGGCGCGCAGAAGACCGACGCGAAGCAAACCAACAAGAACCTCCTGTTGTCCAACGGCGCATCGGTGAACACGAAGCCGCAACTCGAGATCTACGCCGACGACGTGAAGTGCACCCACGGCGCGACGATCGGACAGTTGAATCCGGAATCCGTCTTTTACCTGCGCGCCCGCGGGCTGCCAGTCGAGACGGCGCGGCGGATGTTGATTCACGCCTTTGCCGGAGAGATTATCGAGCGCGTCCAGTGCGGCCCGATCCGCCAGGCGTTGGACCGCCTGGTGTGGGACCGGCTCGAACGGGACGCGCAGGTGCGGCTCGACGCCTCGGCGCCTCATTCATGATGGACGATCTCAACGACCTGTATCAGCAGGTGATTCTGGACCACAGCCGGAGCCCGCGGAACTTCCGGGCGCTGCCGGATGCGAATCGAACTGCCCGGGGACACAACCCGCTGTGCGGCGACAACGTGACGCTTTACCTGCGCTGTGAGGGGGATGTGATCCGCGAGATCACGTTCCAGGGGTCGGGATGCGCGATTTCGAAGTCGTCGGCCTCGATACTGACCGAGTGCCTGCAAGGTCGGACCAAGGGGGAAGTCGAGGCCCTGTTCGAGCGCGTCCGGGCGATGCTCACGACGGGGCAGGCGGGTGGAGGCGATCTGGGCAAGCTTTCGGTCTTTGCGGGTGTGCACAAGTTCCCGGCTCGTGTGAAGTGCGCGATTCTTCCCTGGCACGCCGTTCTGGCGGCTCTCGAAGGGAAGAGCGACCCGGTGTCGACCGAGGAGGGGGGCGCTTAATCTCCTATGGTTGCGGCTGATTGCATTGCTCTGAAGCGGGACGTGGCGGCCACGCTGGTGCCGGCCGGGACGCCCGTCACATTGTTGGCCGGCGAGAGCGCGCAGGTGACCCAGGCCCTGGGCGGCAGCTACACCGTCGTGGTCAATGGGAACATGTTTCGCATTGACGGACGCGACGCCGACGCGCTGGGCCTCGAGTGTCTGGCGCCGCCGCCCAAGACCGCCGCCGCCGTCCGCACGCGCGAGGAAGTCGAGAAGCTCATCTGGGATGCCCTGAAGACCTGTTTCGATCCCGAGATTCCGGTGAACATCGTCGATATGGGGCTGGTCTACTCGTGCGCGCTCGAACCCGGATCGACCGACGGCACATTCAAGGTCGACATCAAGATGACCCTGACAGCTCCCGGCTGCGGCATGGGCCCCATCCTGCAGCAGGATGTGCGGGACAAGGTCCAGTCGCTCGATGGAGTCGAGGAGGTGCAGGTTGACCTGGTCTGGGACCCTCCCTGGACCCAAAGCATGCTCACCGATGCCGCGAAGCTGGCTCTGGGGCTCTATTAGCCTGAAATCCGGATCATGGCATCGGCAAATCAAGTCCGGCCCTCGCCTCGATTGCATCGCGCCCGCCCCGCGGCTCTAGCCCGCAGAGCAGTCCTCTTGCGCAGTCTGACTGCCATGTGCACAGACGGGGGTGTGAAATATGCGGGCTACCGCCGCTTTCTCCAATGAATCTGCACCAGCACCAGACTCCACCGTTGGCCCCGTCCTCTGCCTCCCCTTCGGTTCGGCCACCTGTCGATTGGGGGGCGTTGCGGGCCGACTTTCCCATCCTCGGTCAGCAGGTGAACGGGCGGCCGCTTGTCTACCTGGACAACGCCGCGACGAGCCAGAAGCCAGTGGCGGTCATCGAGGCGATCGATCGGTATTACCGCAATGACAACGCGAACGTGCACCGCGGCATCCATGAACTGAGCAACCGGGCCACCGCCGCCTACGAGGGTGCCCGGGCGCGCGTGGCACGCTTCCTCAACGCGCGCGGCCCCGATGAGGTCCTTTGGACCCGCGGCACGACGGAGTCGATCAACCTTGTGGCCAACGCGTGGGGCGCGGCGAATCTCCGGCCCGGCGACTCCATCCTGCTGACGGAGATGGAGCACCACAGCAACCTCGTGCCCTGGCAACTCGCCGCGCGCCGCGCGGGGGCGCGTCTGGTCTACCTGCCGGTCACCGGAGACGACGGGCTGCTGGATCTGAGTCGACTCGATGCCCTGCTGGCGCCGCCGGTGAGGCTGTTCGCCTTCACGCATGTCTCGAACACGCTGGGCACGGTGAATCCTGTGTCCGCCCTGTGCGCGAGGGCGCGCGAGCGGGGGATTGTGACGGTTGTCGATGCGGCGCAGAGCGCCGGGCATCTGCCGGTCGATGTGCAGGCGATCGGATGCGATTTTCTGGCCTTTTCGGGCCACAAAATCTGCGGGCCGACCGGGATCGGGGCGTTGTACGGACGCAGGGAGCTTCTCGATCGGATGCCGCCGTGGCAAGGGGGCGGCGACATGATTTCGAGCGTCGATTTTTTCGAGAGCCAATGGGACGCCGTGCCGCACAAGTTCGAGGCCGGCACGCCCAACATTGCGGGCGCCATCGGGATGGCCGCGGCGATCGACTACATCGAGGCGATCGGGCGCGACCGCATCTTCGCTCACGATCAGGAGTTGGCGGCGTATGCCGTTGCCCGGCTGCGCGAGATTCCGGGCCTCCGCCTGTTCGGTCCGCCCGAACATCGGGCGGGGGTGGTGAGTTTTCTGCTCGATGACATCCACGCGCATGATGTCGTCACCGTGGCGGACCGGTTTGGCGTGGCGCTGCGCGGCGGCCATCACTGCAACCAACCGCTCATGCGCAAGCTCGGCATCGTCTCGACAGCGCGGGCGAGTTTCTATTTCTACAACACGGCGGCCGAGGTCGACCGCCTGATCGAGGTGCTTCTCGAGATCCGCAAGTTCTTCGGCGGCTCATGACCCCGTGGGCGTTTTCCCTCGCCTTGGGAGAGTGTGGCGGGGTGAGGAGGAACGGCGCGTCGGTCCTCGGCGCGCGATCGCGCTGCAATGCATGGAAAGAGCGGCCCGCGCGCGGCGGCGACTCACGGCGCGGTCCGACGCGGCGGGTGGAGCAGTCGGCGAGCGTTTTCCCTGTACAGTTTTTGGAGGACGATGTCCGGCAGGCCGAATCCGTGCAGGGGCCAGTGGTAGTCGAAGTAGTCCGTGGCGTAGAAGTGCTCGTCCTCCGTCTCGAGTATGCGAAAGGTGATCCGATACATCTGAGGCGCGGAACCCATGTCGGTGCCGTACAGCAGCCGGTCCTGGTAGGCGCGGTAGAACCTGCCCATTGCACGAGGGATGGGAGCGGTCTCGCCGAAGCGAGCGCCAATGTCCGCATGCAGGTTGGGATGCGCGTCGAACATCCGGCCAAGGCGGGCGAGGTCAAAACAGCAGTTGGCGAAATGACAGGCGATGAACGTGGTGCGGGGGTGCTTTCCCGCCGCCCGGTCCAAGGTGGCCACAACGTCGTCGTGGGAGAGCACTCCAGGGGCCTTGGGGATGCGCCACGTGTACGCGTTCATGAGACCGTCATTATGGGCGTCCATCGGTTCGTACATCCATCGGTCTTCGCCCACATGGATGTTCACCGCCAGCCCCAACTCGGCGCACTTCTCGAGAATCGGGTCCATGCGCGGATCGTCCAGGTGCATTCCGCCGGAGTTGCGCACGAGGCCGCCCCCCTTGTCGCTGAGTTCACCCACTCCGACTGCGCCCGCCCGGGCGCATCGTTCCAACTCCGCGACCGCCGCCGGCCCAAAACCGGGCTGGTCAAAACCCGTGTAGTCCACCCCGCACCACAGTTCGAATCGATCCGGGTGACCCCCGTACAGGGCCAGCAGATCGTCAAATCTCTTGCCGGTCGCACCCGTCAGGATGACGGTCTTCGCGATCCCGACCGCGTCCATGTTGGCCACCCAACGGGCAACTTCCGCTTCGGTCTTGGCATACGCGTGCGAATGCACGTCGATCACCGGGTATCGCGCCTTCTCGATCTGCGTCTGGGGGACCTTGAAAATGGACCGGGGCCGGTAATCCCGCAGCAGCAGTTGATCGGGCATCGTCCCTTCTTTGGCTTCCTGAGCCACGCCGACGCCGCTGCCCACCAGCAGCAGGGACGGGATCGCGACAGCGCTCAGGGCCAGAGCGAGGCCGACACGTGCGGGGAAACGCCGGAACACTCGCTCTCGCGAATCGCGACGCCGTCGGATTGCGGCGGCCAGCGAAAGCCCCGTCGCCGCAGCCGTCTCCCACACTTCGCCAGGCAGATTCTCCGGCATGGCCAAGGGGTACGGTGTCGTCTTCATGGCAGAAACATATGAGACGGCTTGGCCTTGGCAAGCCTGCACGACACACCAGCTTTGCCACGCTGACCGGATTGGAGTATATCCGCACCCAAGAACGCGACGCCCAGCAACCGGCGGAGCTTCTGGCCTTCGCCCGATCACAATGCGTGACTTAGGCGGCGGTAATAAATAAAGGTATCAAGTCATGCCTCACGGTGAGGCTCGATAACGTAGTTCCACTCACCATGGAACTTGTTGGGCCTTAGGTT
>DAOOQY010000404.1:0-4748 GCA_035389025.1 Verrucomicrobiota bacterium | reverse complement strand
CTCCAGCCCTTCGATAATTGGCTGAACCGCACCTTCGTCGTCTGGGCGACCTGCATGGCTCTCACCGTCATCATCTCCCTCCTCACGCGCCCCCCCGACCCCGACCGCATCCGCGGCATGATCTGGTCCCGGGACTACGCGCGCCTGCCCGAGGCGGAACAAACCCGCAATCGCGGCGTGCGCAATCTCTTCCTCTGGTGGTGCCTGTTCGTCGGCACAATGGCCATCCTCTACGCCTACATGATCTGGTTCCAATTCTGGGGCCCGGCCAGTCGATGATCGGGCGGGGCGCGGACACCGCAATTTCCTGTGTGACTTTCCCCTGCCCTTCCGGTCCAATCCTCTGTGCAGTCCGCGTTGGCCATGTCGGACCTTGTCGAAGCCAAGCCGTCGCCGGTCCCCGCCCAGTCCGCGTGGGAGAGCACGGGTTTTGGGGCGGTCTACGCCGCCCATTCGCAGGCTATTTACTACCTCGCACTCAGGTTGCTGGGCGACCCGACCCAAGCGGAGGACGCGGCCCACGACGTCTTCTTGAAGGCCTATCGTCACTATCACCAGTTCCGGGGCGACTCCGCCGTGCGCACCTGGCTCTACCGCATCACGATCAATCACTGCCGCAATCTTCAGCAGTCCTGGCACGCCCGCACCATGGTGAACCAGCCCGACGCCGCCTTCTGGGACCAGGCGCCCGGCGCCGCCGAAAGCCCGCTTCGCATTCTCGAGACCAAGGAACTGGGCCAGCGCATCCAGACCACACTCGACGCCCTGCCCGACGAGTATCGGCTCCTCTTGCTCCTGGTCGCCGATGAACAGCTCAGCTATGCCGAAGTTGCACACCTCACCGGCCAGACTGCCGACGCCGTCCGCGGCAAACTCCACCGGGCGCGCAAGGCCTTCGCAACCGCATTCTCCAAAACCGCATGAGGGCGCCATGGAACCGCCACACCCAACCCCACGCCGCACCCGCCAGGAACAGACCGTCGAGCAGCACCACACCCTGCGGCCCGACCAGACCGCAGTCGAGTTCTAGAATGCCGAGGAGATGATTCGTTTCGACGCCGCCCAGACCCACCCCCCGCCCACACTCGACGCGCGCGTCCAGGATTCCGTCAACCGCGAACCCCGCCTCAAACGCTCCTGGTGGATGCGCCTGCTCGGGCGATAGACAGACGCGCATCGCGCGGAAACGGCTCGACGGCGGCCTTCGGTTGGCGGTCGAGCGCCGTTGCAGCCGCATGGCGGTTTCTGGGCACGCCCATGCGTCCGGATCAGTCGCCTCTTGCCTGTAATCGAGCCGCGCAGCGCAAAAAGGGGGCGGGCAAAAACGGGTTGACGACTGGAAATCGAGTCCGTATTGGTTTCCTAGTGTCTGTATACTGACCTTCGTCCGAAGGGCTCTGCTTATTCGGGGTCGCAACACGAAAAGTGAAACCAGGCGCAATATGAACATGAAACAACACAACGACGCTCCATCCATCCGCCCCCAAGGGGCCGTCCGATCCCTCCCGACCACGCTCCTCCTCTCGCTCCTGCTCCTGTGCGCCTGGATTCTGCCGTCCGGCCAGGCCGCAACGCCCATCTTCGCCGACGATTTCGAGGGTCACGAGGCGGCGGCGACGAGTCTGTCCGATGTGTCGGACGCCGATCCCACGCATCCCAACATGAGGGTCATCGACGACGATCCGCTGGGCAGCGATGCCGGCAGCGGCGTGCAGGTCGTCAACTGGCAGGCCAACTCGGGCAGCAACGCCCTGCTCCTGCGCTCGGGCACCGAGGCCCAGATTCATTTCACCCAGGCCCGCAGCGGCAGTTCCTATCAGTTCGATTTCTGGCTCTACACCGTCAAGGGCGCCGGCGACCGCAACTTCTATCTCATCTTGCGCGGCGAGGGCTCGGACTTCAACGGAGACGACTACTTGGCGTACCGATCCGACCGCGCCGCCACGCAGAACATCTTCTACTACGACGGCGTGGGGCCGGGCGCAGCCGCCTGGGTCAACACCGGAGTCAATCATACCGACGAGGTCTGGCAGCATCACCGCATCGTCATCGATCCCAATGCCCTGACCTTCGACCTTTACCTGGACGACATGGACACTCCGGTGCTCAGCGGCGCCGAACTCTCCCGCTGCGAGGTGGCCGTGCCGACGGTGCTGCGCATCGTCCATGAGGGCAACAGCGACGACGACGGTTACTTCCTGATCGACGACATCAGCCTCACGGTCGAAGGGGCGATCGATCCGGCCAGGACCTTCACCGATGGCTTCGAGAGCTACGACGCCCGAGCCTCCGTCGACGATGACGCCGACCCGAAGGGTCCGTGGATCACAACTGAAGTCAACGGGACCGGGTCGGGCAAGGACCGCACGCCCGCCAAGGTCCAGGTTGTCGACTCGACCGTGGTGGCGCCCCATTCCGGCGAGAAGTGCCTCAAGATCGAAGGGGGCCAGCGGGCCGGCGCAACGGTCGCCTGGGGCGAGCCTGCGCAATCGGACGTTCAGATCACCTGGTGGGCCTATGTCCCCGCCTCGGTCGACGCCACGACCGCCAATTACCTGCGCATGTCGCTCTACGGCGCCGAGGACGGCAACTGCATCGCCGGCGACAACGCGCTGCTGGGCTATGGCTCGCGCGACGCCACGATCGGAGACGAGACCTCGCTGACGCTCTACACGGGCGGCTGGCTCGATTCGGGCATCGATTACACGCCCCTGACGTGGGAAGAGTACCAGTTGACAACGCACACCGCCGAGGGCACTTACTCGATTGTCAAGGGCCCCAGCAGCGGCAGCCCGCAAACCATCGCCGATCGTGCGCCCTTCGTCGGCACCGCGACCAACTGGGCGCCTGTGTTCATGGCCGCCTGGAGTTCGTCCAACGGCACCGGCCATCCCCCCGTCTACATCGATGATGTCGAAATCAAGTCGCTCGGCCAAGCAGGCACGCCCATCTTCGGCGACGATTTCGAGGGTCACGAGGCGGCGGCGACGAGTCTGGCCGACGTGTCGGACGCCGATCCCACGCATCCCAACATGAGGGTCATCGACGACGATCCGCTGGGCAGCGATGCCGGCAGCGGCGTGCAGGTCGTCAACTGGCAGGCCAACTCGGGCAGCAACGCCCTGCTCCTGCGCTCGGGCACCGAGGCCCAGATTCATTTCACCCAGGCCCGCAGCGGCAGTTCCTATCAGTTCGATTTCTGGCTCTACACCGTCAAGGGCGCCGGCGACCGCAACTTCTATCTCATCTTGCGCGGCGAGGGCTCGGACTTCAACGGAGACGACTACTTGGCGTACCGATCCGACCGCGCCGCCACGCAGAACATCTTCTACTACGACGGCGTGGGGCCGGGCGCAGCCGCCTGGGTCAACACCGGAGTCAATCATACCGACGAGGTCTGGCAGCATCACCGCATCGTCATCGATCCCAATGCCCTGACCTTCGACCTTTACCTGGACGACATGGACACTCCGGTGCTCAGCGGCGCCGAACTCTCCCGCTGCGAGGTGGCCGTGCCGACGGTGCTGCGCATCGTCCATGAGGGCAACAGCGACGACGACGGTTACTTCCTGATCGACGACATCAGCCTCACGGTCGAAGGGGCGATCGATCCGGCCAGGACCTTCACCGATGGCTTCGAGAGCTACGACGCCCGAGCCTCCGTCGACGATGACGCCGACCCGAAGGGTCCGTGGATCACAACTGAAGTCAACGGGACCGGGTCGGGCAAGGACCGCACGCCCGCCAAGGTCCAGGTTGTCGACTCGACCGTGGTGGCGCCCCATTCCGGCGAGAAGTGCCTCAAGATCGAAGGGGGCCAGCGGGCCGGCGCAACGGTCGCCTGGGGCGAGCCTGCGCAATCGGACGTTCAGATCACCTGGTGGGCCTATGTCCCCGCCTCGGTCGACGCCACGACCGCCAATTACCTGCGCATGTCGCTCTACGGCGCCGAGGACGGCAACTGCATCGCCGGCGACAACGCGCTGCTGGGCTATGGCTCGCGCGACGCCACGATCGGAGACGAGACCTCGCTGACGCTCTACACGGGCGGCTGGCTCGATTCGGGCATCGATTACACGCCCCTGACGTGGGAAGAGTACCAGTTGACAACGCACACCGCCGAGGGCACTTACTCGATTGTCAAGGGCCCCAGCAGCGGCAGCCCGCAAACCATCGCCGATCGTGCGCCCTTCGTCGGCACCGCGACCAACTGGGCGCCTGTGTTCATGGCCGCCTGGAGTTCGTCCAACGGCACCGGCCATCCCCCCGTTTACATCGATGATGTCGAAATCAAGTCCCTGGCCGCGCCGACGCAGTTCCGCATTCTCACGATTGCCCGCACCGGCGCAGGCATCGAGTTGACGTGGGAGGGCGGCACGGCCGCCAAGTACAAAGTGTTCCGCGCCACCAATGTCGCTGACCCGGCGTCGTTTGCCGACGTCTCCGGCGAGTTGACGGCCACCTCGTTCACGGACTCGAGCGCGCCTGCCGAATGCGCGTTCTACCGTGTGCAGGCGGTGCCTTGAAGATTCCGTTCAGGCCGGTCCGCGGGCCATTGTGGCCCGCGGCCCGAGTGCCACGCCACGGATGAGTGCAGTGCTATGAAACAGAGTTTACGCCGCGCCAGCAGCGGTTTCACATTGATCGAGTTGCTGGTGGTGATCGCCATCATCGCCATCCTCGCCGGGATGCTCCTGCCCGCCCTGAGCCGCGGACGGGAGAGTGCGGTGCGCGCAAGCTGCGCAAAC
>DAOOQY010000403.1:0-4752 GCA_035389025.1 Verrucomicrobiota bacterium | reverse complement strand
GCGCGCTTCTGGTGGCGGGCGCAACCGACCTTTTCGAGGACGTCAGCGAGCAGGCGGGCGTGCGGTTCAGGCACCAGTTTTGTCACCGTCGAATTGCCAACATCCTGCTCTCGAACGGGTCGGGCGGTGCGGTGCTCGATTACGACCGAGATGGCTGGATGGATTTGTATCTGGCGAACTGGGGGCCGCTCGAGGGGGTGACGGCGAAGGAACTCGAGACGCCCCGTGAGCCGAATCGCCTCTTCCGGAATCGCGGGGACGGGACATTCGAGGACGTCACCGAGCAGGCGGGTCTGGCGGGCCGCGGATTTTCGAGCGCGGTCGCGGCTGGCGATTACGACAACGACGGCCACACCGACGTGTACGTCGTGAATGTGGGGCCCAACGCGCTCTATCGGAATCGCGGGGACGGGACATTCGAGGACGTGACAGCGCGGGCGGGGGTTGGCGACGCGGGGACCGGGATTTCGGCGGTGTTTCTGGATGCCGACCGCGACGGGAGGCTGGATTTGTTTGTGGCCAACTACCTGACGTTCGATCCAAGCACGGTGTCCGAGCAGAATCCGGGGGCTTACCCGGGGCCTCTGGCGTATCCGGGCGAGGCCAATGTTCTGTACCGGAATCGGGGTGACGGCACCTTCGAGGACGTGACGCGAGCGTGCGGGCTGCACGCGCCCGGACACCGGGCGATGTCGGTGTCGGCATTCGATTGCGACAGGGACGGCGACACGGACCTGTACGTGAGCAACGACGACACTCCGAATGCGCTCTGGCTCAATGACGGCGCGGGCCGCTTCCAGGACGTCGCAATCGAGTCGGGTGTGGCGTTCAATGCAATCGGGGAGGCCCCGGGCTCGATGAATGCCGCGTTCGGAGATGCGAATGGAGATGGGCTGATGGACATGTACATCACCCGGCTCGGGTACGGCTCGCTCTACATGCGCAACGCCCAGGGCCGATATGACGACCGGATGTGGGCTTCCGGGCTGGGCCGGCTGACGCAGAAGTACGTCGGCTGGGGCGGTCTCTTCCTCGATTTCGACAACGACACTGACGCGGACCTGTTCATCGCGAATGGCGACGCCTTTCGTCTCGAAGGGACGCACGCGCTGCTTCTGGACAATGACGGCGCAGGACGGTATTCCGACGCTTCGGTCCGCGGGGGCGCGTTCTTCCGGAAGGCGATCAACGGACGCGGGGCGGCGGTTGCGGATTTCGACAACGACGGGCGTTTGGACGTGGTGGTGACGGCGCTGGCGGACCGGGTTTCTGTTCTGCGTAATCGTGGATCGAGCGGGAATCACTGGCTCAAGCTCTCGTTCGAGGGGACCCGGAGCAACCGGGACGGATATGGCGCCCTGGTGACGGTGAGAGCCGGGGATCGGACCTGGCACGGGGAGGCGCTTTGTCCCGTCGGTTTCCTGATGCAGGGGGACAAGCGGGTGCACTTCGGTCTTGGCGACGCAGCGCGGGTGGACCGGGTGAGTGTGCGATGGCCGAGCGGGCGGCGCCAGGAACTGACGGATGTGGCGGTGGACCGCGTCGTGCATCTTCGAGAGCCGGCCGATGGAGCGAACGACTGAAAGCGGGCCTCGATCGAGGTTGTTTTGTGTCTGAAGAGTCCATGAAGATCATGCGCAAGAGACATGCAATCGGTGCGGTCGCGGCGGTCGGGGTGGCCCTGGCGGCGATTTGCCAGACCACCCAGAAGACGCACACGATCACCACGATCAGCACGCAGAAGATGGCGGATTCGCTGCATGCGGTGATCGCGGCGGATCGTGAGGCCTATGCGCGGCTGGTTGTGCAGCGGCTTGCGTTCGACACGGCGCGCCTCGAGGTTTCGGAGCAGTGGAAGGAGCGGGATTGTCTGCCGACGCACGCCCAGTTGTTGCGCGAGGCGGGAACGAGCATCCAGAAGCGCGGGGCGGAGTTTTCGTACGCGCTGCGTTCGCTCTGGCCGATCAACCCGAGTCACGGTCCGCAGACGGAGGTGGAACAGACCGGCCTCGAGTTCGTTGTCCGCAATCCGGGGCAGCGTTTCTCCATCGAGGAAACGCTTGGAGGCCGCAGTTACTTCACTGCGGTGTACGCCGACGTGGCCAGCCTGCCGTCCTGTGTCGAATGCCACAACCGGCATCCGCGGAGCCCCCGACGGGATTTCAAAGTGGGGGAAGTGATGGGCGCGATCGTGGTGCGCGTGCCGCTCGAGTTTTAGCGAGGCTCCGCCCCAGACCGAGGGAGCATACCCGAAGCGGTCTGTGACCGAGGAGCCAAAGCCCCCCAGCCCTCCGGGGCGGGGCGACACCGGGCCATCTGCTTCGTTCCTCGGTCGGTCGAGTATCTCAGGGGATACACTCCCTCCCTCGGGCCTCGCATCTGGCCGGTGGCGCTCCCGCCAAAATCGGAAGTAATTTTTTCACAGACGCTTAGAATCCTTGACCCCTCCAACGCAGCACAAAAACGTGAGTTGTTTACAACAAGTTTCACCGGTCGAGGATTCTAGCGTGCCGGTTCGGGCTGCCAGCCGCCGCCCAGGACGGCGTAGAGTCTGACCTCATTGGCGAGCCTGGCCAGGCGGAGGAAGACCAGGGCCTGTTGCGAGGCGAAGAGGGAGCGTTGGGCGTCGAGAACGCCGAGGTAACTGTCGATCCCTTTTTCGTAGCGCGAGTTGGCCAGGCGATAGGTTTGGGCCTGGGCTTGGACCAGGGACTCCTGGGCTGCCAGTTCCAGGTCCATCGTGCCCTGGGCCGAGAGAGCGTCGGCCACGTCGCGAAAAGCAGCCTGAATCGCCTGTTCGTACTGGGTGAGGGCCATTTGCCTTTGCACCTTGCTGGCCTTGAGCGCGGACCAGGTGCGGGCGTCGAAGATGGGCATCACGATTTGCGGCGCGTAGCTCCAGGCGCCGGAGCCGGACCTGAAGAGGCCGGAGAGTTCGCTGCTGGCCGTGCCGACCGCGGCGGTCAGCGAGATGCGGGGGAAGAAGGTGGCCCGAGCGGCGCCGATGTCGGCGTACGCGGCGCGGAGCATGTCCTCGGCCTGGACCACGTCGGGCCGTTGGAGGAGCACGTCCGAGGGCGTGCCGGGCGCGAGTCGTCGCGGGGGTGTGATGTCGGAGAGTCCGGTTGGCAGGAGATCGTCCTGGACGGGTGCGCCGATCAGGAGGTTGAGCGCATTTAGGTCCTGGGCTGCCTGTTGCGTATAGATGGCCACGTCGCGTCGTGCGACGTCCAAGGGAATTTGGGCGCGGTAGAGGTCCAGTTCGGGGATCAGTCCCAGATCGTGGCGCCGTTTGACCAGGTCGTATGCGTTCTGCTGGGCGGTGAGGGTGGTTTGGGACAGTTGGAGATTCTCCCGGTCGGCTGCGAGTGTGAGATAGGTGTTGGCCACCGAGGAGACGAGCAGAATCTGGGCGCTGCGGCGGGCCTGTTCGGTCGCCATGAATTCGAGCAACGCGCGTTCCTTGAAGCTGCGGATGCGCCCGAAGAAATCGATCTCCCAGGAGGCGAGTCCGAGGTTCACGTCGTAGCGTTCGCTGGTGTACCGGCGGCCGGAGGGCGCGAGGTCGGCCGGCACGCGCGCCCTGCCGCCGCTGCCGACGGCATTGAGCACGGGATAGAGTTCGGCGCGCTGGATGCCGTACATCGCGCGTGCCCGCTCGACATTCAGGGTGGCCAGCCGCAAGTCGCGGTTGTTGGCAAGGGCAGAGGCGATGATCTGTTGGAGCTTCTGGTCCTGGAAGAACTCCCGCCATGCCAGGTCCCGCGCTTCAGTGGCGGCGGTTGCGGTCGTGGTGTCCTTGTAGGCCGCGCCCTGGGGCCACTGGGTCGGGATCGGTGCGGGCGGGCGGGCGTACTTGGGCGCCAAGGTGCAGCCAGCCAGGGCGATCAGAAGGCCCGGCGATGCGCGCCTGAGGGCAGTGAACACACTGTGAGGCACGCGAGCTGGCACGAATCGTTGGAAAGCGCCGCGGGGAACCATAGCTGGTCGAGCTGGAATGAGTGCATTCAGGTTCATGTTAGTGGTTCTCCGGGGCGGTCCGCGTGGAACTGGGGATCGTTTTCGCTGCGCGCTTTCTGCCGAACGTCCTTTCGATCAGGACGAAGAAGAGCGGTGCGAACAGGATAACGAGGGCCGTGCCGGTGATCATGCCGCCAAGGACGGAGGTGCCGATGGCGTTCATGGCGCCGGCGCCAGCGCCGGTGGCCAGAGCCAGCGGCAGGACGCCGAAGCCGAAGGCGAGCGAGGTCATCACGATGGGGCGAAACCGGAGGCGCGTGCCTTCGAGGGTGGCGTCGATCAGGCCCATGCCTTGCTCGACGCGCGCCTTGGCGAACTGGACGATGAGAATGGCGTTCTTGGTGGTCAGGCCCAACGTCGTGAGCAGGCCGATCTGGAAATAGACGTCATTGGGCAGCCCGCGCAGCGTGGAGGCGATGACGCCGCCGAGCGCGCCCAGGGGCAGGACCAGGAGGATCGAGATGGGGATGGGCCAGCTTTCGTAGAGGGCGGCCATGCACAGGAAGATGACCAGGATGGAGAAGGCATAGAGTGGCCCGCTCTGGGCGCTGGCCATGCGTTCCTGATACGAGGCGCCCGTGTAGTCGAAGGCGACGCCCGAGGGGAGTCGGGAGACGATGGCCTCGAAGGCGTTCATCGCTTCGCCGGTGCTGCGGCCCGGGACCGGCTCGCCCTGGATGTTGAGACTGGGAAACCCGTTGAACCGTTCCAGGCGGGGCGACCCCGAGTCCC
>DAOOQY010000402.1:0-4754 GCA_035389025.1 Verrucomicrobiota bacterium | reverse complement strand
CGATCCCGACCTGCCGGACAAAGGCGCGAATGCGATGGCGGCGCGTGGTGATACGCGATACGCCGCCTACTACGCCGCCATCATCGAGCACTTCCGGGGGCAGCCCAACCTCATCCGCGACCTCACCTCCCGCGGCTATGTCGCGCTCCAGACCGGCAAGTGGTGGGAAGGCGATCCCATCAAGACCGCCGGTTTCACCCACGCCATGACCCAAGGCGAAGGCAAGGGCGGTCGGCACGGCGATGCCGGTTTGACCATCGGTCGTGAAGGGCTCGATCCGGTCTATCGCTTTATCGAACAGGCCGGGGAGAAGCCGTTCCTTATTTGGTACGCCCCGATGTTGCCACACGCGCCGCACACGCCGCCCAAGGATTTGCTGCAGAAGTACCTCGCCCTGGCGCCGAGCGAGCCCGTGGCCCGTTACTGGGGGTGCGTCGAGTGGTTCGACCAAACCTGCGGGGACCTGCTGCGTCATCTCGAGAACCGAGGCCTGCGCGAAAACACAATCGTTTTGTACACCACCGACAACGGCTGGCTCCAGGACCCCGCCAACGCCAACCGCTTTGCGCCGCGCTCGAAGCTCACCTCCTTCGAGGGCGGGGTGCGCACGCCCATCATGATTTCCTGGCCTGGCCGCGTGAAGCCGCGGTTGGACCGCGACCATCTGGCCAGCAATCTCGATCTCTGGCCGACGCTGGCCGCCCTGCTGAAAACGCCGGCCCCGCCCGGTTTGCCCGGCCTCAACCTCACGGATGCCAAGGCCGTCGCCAAACGCACCCGCCTCTACGGCGAGCAGTACGCCCACAACATCGCCGACGTCGATGCGCCCGCCCGCAGCCTGCAGCACCGCTGGATGATCGACGGCTGGTGGAAATTGATCGTTCCCGACCCGCGCCAACTCCCCGCCGCCCGCCCCGAACTCTACGACCTGCGGCGTGACCCATGGGAGAAGGCGGATTTGGCGGCGGAACAGACGCGTCGCGTGAAACAACTTGGCCGGCGACTCGACACGTGGTGGACGCCGGCGTACGGGCCATGAACGGGCTCAGACTCCGTCTCGACAAAGTATTAGCCCGAACTTCGAACTCGAGACAATCGCCGAGCGCTTTCCGAAACACTGCATCTGTAGATTGTCGGTGGGGATGAAATTTGCGCCGCGTGGGGGCACGCGGCCTACAGCGGGGTCTCCATCCGCGGCAGGCCCGGTGCCCTCACCGGGCGACAGAATACCGACAACGATCAGATGCACCGCTTTCCGAACGCTTTCCGGTTGTTTGCACCCGCCGGTCGTGGTTGAATTGACCCGTGGAAGTCATCATACGCCCCGATGCCGACGCGGCTGCGGACCTGGTTGCGCAGATCATGGCGCGCGATCTGCGGTCCAATCCCCATCTTGTCCTGGGCCTGGCGACCGGCCGGACCATGGAACGCGTCTACGCCCGCCTGGTGCGGCTCCATCGGGATGAGGCGCTGGATTTCTCCCTGTGCTCGACATTCAACCTGGACGAGTATGTCGGTTTGCCCGGCAGCGACCGCCATTCCTACCGCCACTACATGAACCACCACCTGTTCCTCCAGGTGAACATCGATCTGCGCAACACGCACCTGCCCGACGGCACCGCGCCGGACCTCGATGTCGAGTGCCAGCGTTACGAACAGACCATCCGCCGCTTCAACGGGATCGACCTCCAACTGCTCGGTCTGGGCCGCGCCGGCCATATTGGGTTCAACGAACCGCTCTCGGCCTTGCACTCGCGCACGCGTGTCAAGGCGCTTGCGCCGGCCACGCTCGCCCAGAATGCCGGCCTGTTCGGCGATCCGGCCCTGATGCCGCGTCGCGCCATCACTATGGGTGTCGGCACGATTCTCGAATGCCGCCGCTGCCTGCTCCTGGCCACCGGCGAGCACAAGGCGGACATCATCGCCAAGGCCGTGGAAGGCCCGATCACCGCCATGATCTCGGCCACGGCGCTCCAACTGCATCAACGGTGCACGGTGGTGATCGACGAGGCCGCCGCATCGAGGCTCGAGGGCGCCGACTACTACCGATGGATTTTCGAGAACGAGCCTGAATGGGAGGCGTTCCGGCAATGACGCGCCCGGACTCGCATCCGATCGCCCGTTCAGCGCCCCAGACTCCCCCGAGGCAGGATGCCTCTGAGCGGCCGCGTTCGGCCCCTTTCCCCCCTGCCCTATGACGACGGCTCCCCTCCCCACGCGCACGTTCACAGTCGACTGCCTCGCAGTGCGCGTTCATTCCACCCAGAGCCATTTGGCCGCCGATGCGGCGGACGCGGCGGCCCGCTATCTCGGACAGGTCCTGGATGCCAGGCCTCAAGCGGCAGCGATCCTGGCGTCGGCCACTTCACAGATTCAGTTCCTCGACGCGCTGGCCGGGCGTCCCGAGATCGACTGGTCGCGGGTCATCGTGTTTCACATGGACGAATACCTTGGCATCAGCGCCGACCACCCGGCCAGCTTCCGACGATTCATGCGGGAACGGGTCGAATCCAGGCTGCGCCCCCGGGCGTTTCACTCGATCGGCGGCGATTGCCTCGAACCGTTGGTCGAATGCGACCGGTACGCGGCTCTGCTGCGCGCCCAGCCGATTGACTTGTGCTGCCTGGGAATCGGCGAGAATGGGCACGTGGCGTTCAACGATCCGCCCGTGGCGGACTTCAACGATCCTCGACTGGTCAAGCTGGTGAAATTGGACGAGCCGTGCCGGCGCCAGCAGGTCGGCGAAGGATGTTTCCCGACCCTCGAATCCGTCCCTCAATACGCCTTCAGCCTCACCGTGCCCGCCTTGTGCGCGGCTCGAAAGATGGTGTGTGTCGTGCCGGAGCACCGCAAGGCCGACGCCGTGCGGCGGGCGCTGCGCGGCCCCGTCTCGACCGCCTGCCCTGCATCGATTCTCCGCCGCCAGCCGCATGCAACACTGTTTCTGGACGCCGACTCGGCTGCTGAACTCTAGTGTGGTGTCTCACCAAGTTCTGAAAAACGCGGAGCCCATGTCATCAAGAGGTGCACTCATGCGCGCTGGCAAAGCAAAACCGCGCCCGAGTGGAGGGGAGAAACCCGGCAACAGAGTGTTGCTGCAACCGCGAGATTTCGCAAACGCTCCGATCCTCATTCTTCCCTTTCCCGGCGCGGTTTTTCCACAGCCCGGATTTCGTTGTCATCTTCCCGGTGTTGAGAAATCCGGGCTTCGAAAACTGCTTTTCCTGGGCCGCGGGTTTCTCTAGGCTCCGCCCGATTTGCTGCATGCATCCGGTTTTGCGCATAGCCTTGTACGTGGTCCTGGCCGCAAGCGCGGCCTTCTTCGGCTATCGTTTCATGCAGGGGTACGCCGATCGCATGGATCGCGCGGCCCATCGCTACGAGAGCGAGGTGACATCGGCCCCCGTCGAGGCCGAGCCTGCGAGCGACATCGCCGTCGAGTCAACGAACGCGCCGCCGCCCGCCGCGGAAGCCCCTCCGGAAACGCAAGGGGCCTCGGACGCAGCCGCGGCATCGACCAACGAAGTCGCGGCGGAAGGGGAAGGGACAACCACGAACGCCCCGCCGCCGCCGCCTGCCGCTGCGTCAACTCCCCCCACGGCCGCGTCGCCGCGATCGGGGGGTTTTGGAGTCTACGCCGCGCTTGCGCTGGGAGCGGTCGTCGGGCTGGCGTTGCTGGTGGCGGGTGACGTGTCGCATTATATGGGGTCGCGGGCGCACCGCGCCCTGTACAGCGACGAAGGCGAGCAGGCGGCCAGTCCCGAATACGACCAGGCCGAGCAGGCCTGGGCGAACGGGGATTACATGGAGGCGCTGCGCCTGCTGCGGGATCATCTCAACCGGCACCCCCGTCAACTGCACGTCGCGTTCCGCATCGCGGAAATCTACGAGAAGGACTTGGGCAATCACCTGGCCGCGGCCCTCGAATACGAGGAAATCCTCAAGCGCAAGCTCGCTCCCGACCGGTGGGGATGGTCCGCCATTCACCTCTGCAACCTCTACAATCGTCTCGGTCAATCCGACAAGACGGAGGCGTTGCTGCGGCGGATTGTCGACGAGTATGGCGAGACGCCGGCCGCCAAGAAAGCCCGCGAACGGCTCGGCATTCCAGAAGAAGGCCCGCCGGCCGAGCCGGCCCAAAGCGAACCGCAACCCGAAGGCGGCCCGCAGTTGCCGCCGGGTTTCCGACCCAAGAAAATGCGATGAGCCAGCCGATTGCACCTTCCACACAGACGTCGCACGCCGCGCCCGCCGACCCGAAGTTCCAGCCCTACATTCGGCCCGAGGTGACGATGCGCGAGTTCACACCGCGCGCGGTGGTCATGGGCACGCTGCTGGGCATGGTGTTCGGCGCGTCCTCGCTCTACCTCGTCCTCAAGGTCGGCCTGACGGTCAGCGCGTCGATTCCCGTGGCGGTGATTGCCATTACACTGTTTCGCCTGCTCTCCAAGTTCGGATTCAAGGACGCAACCATCCTCGAGAACAACATCGTTCAAAGCGCCGGGTCGGCCGGCGAGAGCATCGCGTTCGGCGTGGGCGTCACCATGCCCGCCATTCTGATTCTCGGCTTCGACCTCGAACTGACGCGCGTCTTGCTGGTGGCGATTCTGGGCGGGCTTCTGGGCGTGCTGATGATGATCCCGCTGCGCCGGGCGCTCATTGTGGCGCAACACGGGATTCTGAAGTACCCGGAAGGGACGGCCTGCGCCGAGGTGCTCAAGGTCGGCGAGCGCGGCGGCTCGAGCGCGCGCACC